>NZ_CP014168.1:1500000-1645000 GCF_001717955.1 Sphingomonas panacis | reverse complement strand
GAACCGATAGCGTCGGCGTGTCGGGCAGTGTCGGCGGCACATCATGATAGCCGATCGCATCGCGCCCGCCGTGGCAATCGACCGCCTCGAACCCAGCCGCGGTCTGGACGATCGCGGCACCGTCCGGCCCGGAACGGAGGATACCCTCCTCCTCGACCATGCGCTTGCCGGTGCGGCGGCGGATCGTCACCGGGCGACCGAAACTCGCGCCGTACAAAGTCCGCGGCGAGAGCAGATCGGCATCAAGGTTCTTCTCGCGCACCCCCTCGGGCAAACCGCTGACGATCGCGCTTTCGGGAAGGATGCCCGCCGCGACCCCCTTGAAGCGGATCACCGCGCGCCCGGCGGGCAGCGTAACCGTCCGCTGTTCGGTGACGAGCGCATAGCCGCGCAGCCACGATCGGTTGATCGCGGTCTTCGCCTCACGCTCGGGCGCGCGGTAGATCGTCACCGCGAGCTTCTGCGACGCGGCCGAGTCCACCGCAGGCGCGTCCTGCGCCGCCGATGGCGCAGCGAACGCGACCAGCACCGCCGCCGCCAGCGACCGCGCGAGCATCAGTAGCGCGTGTCGAAGGTCGCGGTCAGGCTCGCCGATCCGTTGGCGGGCACGGCGACGTGCCACACCGCCTCGTCGGCATCGGCGCGCTCGCTCTTCTGGCTTTCGTCGACGATGCGCGTGTCGTGCCACCAATTATCCAGACCTGCCTGCGCCACTTCGACCGTCACACCCTCGGCACGGGCATTGGTGATGCGGTAGCTCATGGTCGTGCGCCAGCGCGTGTCGCCGATCTTCTCGCGCTTCTCGACGACGGGCAGGATCTTGACGTCGAACGCCTCGCCGGTCTTGAGCGCGAGTGCGGACCCCATCGGCGTATGCGGGATCGCGCTCTCGCCGATGAACTGCGGGCTGCCGCGCACATCGCGCATATAGACGCGCACCGTGCCGGCGGGCAGCGCATCGCCCAACCCGCCGCTTTTGGAAGAAGAGAACTTCAGCACAGTATCGACGCTGGCCGCCTCGTCGAGCTTGCCGAGCCAGGTGTTGCGATAGAAATACGCCTTGGCGGCGGGCACGCCGGCGACGTTGAGGAAACTGACCTGCTTGGTCTGCGCGTTGGCGATCGTGGTTCGGTCGCTCAGCGGATAGACGTAGAAGTCGCCGAGCTGCTCGCGTGCGCTCGTCTCGGTGCCGGGCTGGTTGCCGCGCGGTTGCCGATTCATCTGGAAGCGGTTGGGACGATAGCCGTTGTCGTCATTGTCATCGCCGCCGACCGTACCCGCCACCAGCAAAGTGTGCGCGTTGGCGAAGCTGGTGCCGCTCGTGTTCGACAGCGTCACCCAGCCCTGCACGTCGAGCTTGCCCGCGCGCTCATCGAACAGCGCGACATAATCGGCCTTCCAGCCAAGCCCGCGCGACAGATAGCTGAGCGTTACCGGCCGCGCGCCCGCCGCCTCGGCATCGAGCGTAATCGACAGCGTCGGCCGCGCGCGCAGCCCCGCCGGCAGCGACGGGAACACCACGTGCGCGTTATCGCCGAGCACTTCGATGCGGTTGCCGATCTGGACGATCGTGCCGCCATTGTTGGCGAGCACGCGCGCGCTCTCGCGCGTCTCGGCGCCGGTGGCGGGGTTGGTGCGCACCACCGTCACGGTCTGGCCGACCGCCTTGTCCATCAGCTTGCCGGGCGAGAGCAGGTCGTAATCGAAATTCTGCTCGACGATCGCGGCGTCGGGTGCGGAGAGCGTCACCGTCTCGGGGCGGATCTGCGCCGAAACATCGGGGAAATCCTGCCGGCTGCTGCCGCGCGGCAGCGTGATCCGGCGCGTGTCCTGCACCAGCGCGAGATCGTTGTTGTAGATCGTGACGGAAACATCGCCCTGCGCGCTCGGGCTGAGGCTGGCATTGGCACCGGGCGCATCGGGCGCGGTCTGCGCGAACGCGGGTATTGCGATCAGCACCAGCACCGCCGTCGAAACTCCAAGCCGCATCGCTCTCTCCCGTTAACGCGCTGGCGTTACGCTAGGGCCACTACGGGACGATGACAATGCGGCGGGTTGAGAGAGCGGTTTGAGGGAAGCGGGTTCGCCTGCGATCTGGGCGCCCCCCTCGACTTCGCTCGGGGCGAACGGGTTGAGGAAAGCGACCCTAGCAACCCGTTCGCACTGAGCTTGTCGAAGTGCGTGCCCCAAACGCCCCGCCCGCCGCACGTGCTTCGACAAGCTCAGCACGAACGGAGGGGGAGTGCCGGAGGCTTGGCGCGTTTACGCCTGAACCGGCTCGGTCGCGGGCGGACGGCCGCGACGGCGGCGCGGCTTTTCGGCCGGCTCGGCTTCCGCGTCAGCGGCGGGCGCGGCGTCCTGAACCGGCGCGGGTTCGGACGGCGCGACGCTCGCGGTCAGCGACGGCGGCAGCAGGCCGGCGTCGAAGGTCGGCGCCGGCTCGGCATCGACCGGAACCACGCGGCGCGGGCGACCACGGCGGCGCGGCTCGGCGGCGGGCGCCTCGGCGACCGGCGCTGCGGGGGCTGGCGTTACCGCCTCGACCACGACCTCGGGCTGGGTTTGCTCTGCCGCCTGCTCGGCAACCGCAGGCTGCTGCTCGGCGCGCGGCGCGTCCTGACGGGCTTCCGGCCGATTGTCCTGGCGTGCATCCTGACGCCCATCCTGACGCCCATCCTGACGGTTGCCGTCGCGCTGCGGACGGCGATCGTCGGCGAAACGCTCCTGGCGCGGCTGGCGCTCGGGGCGGTCGTCGCGGCGCGGACGCTCGTCGTCATACTGGCCGTTGCCGTTCCGCTGGCCACCGTTCTGGCCGTTCTGCGATCCGTTCTGGCCACCATTCTGGGCATAACCGTTGCCGTTCTGGTTGCCGGCATTGTGCTGGCGCGGCGGCTGCGATTGCTGAGGCTGCGATTGCTCGCCGCGGATCGGCTCGCCCTCGTCCTCGTAATCCTGCTCGTCCTCGTCGAACGTGTTGGCACCGCCGGGGCGACGCCCCTGCCCCTGCGACGACGGATTGGTCTCCTCGAAACGCGCGCGCGTCTCGGCGAGCACGCGGAAGTAATGATCCGCGAACTGGAGATAATATTCGGTGTTGACGCGGTCGCCCTGCATCTGCGCGTCGCGTGCCAGCGCCTTGTATTTCTCAAGGAGCTGCGCCGCGTTGCCGCGCGCCCGATTGTCGATACGGTTGCCATTGTCCTGGCCGCGACCTGGATTGCCACCCTGCGAGCGCTGCTGCTGCCCGCCACGACCGCGACGACGGCCGGCTTGACGATTGTTAATCAACTGCTTTTTGTCCTGTCCTTCGAAACCAAACCGGCGTGTGCTCCACGAGTATGTGAATGCATGCCCCTGGCCATTCTGACGCAGACCGGGTCTGGCGCCGAAAGCCTGCCACGATCGCCGGACCACAGCGATTTCATGACGAAGGAGGCGGGCAACATCCCGATATCGGCCCAACTACGGCGAAATCGTATGCCCCAACACCCGCTTGATAGCGGCTGATGCCCGATTATCCAAGCGGAATATTGTGTCCGTTCGGAGACGAATCAAGCCGCGATCAGCGCGCGCGCATGCCCGGCGAGGTCGCGCCGCACCGTCACCGCGAAACCGGCGGCGACGAGCAGTTCGGAAACAGCGTCGGCCTGCGTCGCGCCGATTTCGAGGATCGCCGCCCCGCCCGGCGCGAGCCGGGCTGCGAGCTGCGGCACGATCGCACGGTAATCGTCGAGCCCGTCCTCGCCCGCGAACAGCGCGGCGCCCGGCTCATGCTCGCGCACCTCGCGCGGCAGCGGTTCGTGCGTGCCGATATAGGGCGGATTGGCGAGGATCAGGTCGAAGGTGCCCTCCAGCCCCGCCGCCCAGTCTCCCAGCCGGAAATCGGCGCGATCGGCCATGCCGAGACCCAGCGCATTGCGCCGCGCATAGTCGAGCGCGGGCGCCGACGCATCGATGCCCAGCCCGTTCGCCCGGGGCCATTGATCGAGCGCGGCGAGCAACAATGTCCCCGGCCCGGTGCCAAGATCGAGGATACGCGCCGGCGCGCGCGCGCCAAAATGGTCGATCGCCGCTTCGATCAGCGTCTCGCTGTCGGCACGCGGCACCAGCACACCGGGGCCGACCGCAAGCTCGATCGTCCAGAACGCGCGGGTGCCCGTGATATAGGCGATCGGTTCGTGGGCCAGCCGGCGGGCGAGCAGCGGCGCGAACGCATCGGGCGCGGGATCGTCGAGGTGATTGAGCAGCAACGCCTCACGGGTGATCCCGAGCGCATGCGCCATGAGCAGTTCGGCATCGAGACGCGGGGTAGGCGAAACATCCGCAAGCTCACGCGCCGCAACGACAAGCGCCGCCCTAACGCCCCTCCCGTTCACGGGAGGGGTTGGGGGAGGGCCTGTCAAAAGAACGGCGCGTGTGTGGACACGCCCTCCCCTAGCCCAGTTTCGGGTGAACGATCCCCCGGATCGTTCAGGCCAGTCCGGGGGACTGGCCGACCTGAAACTCGTAAACGGGAGGGGAACTCACCCATCCAACGACGCCAGCCGCTCCGCCTCGTCCTCGGCGATCAGCGCGCCGAGCAACTCGTCCATCTCGCCCTGCAGAATCTCGGGCAGACGGTGCAGCGTCAGGTTGATGCGGTGGTCGGTCACGCGCCCCTGCGGGAAGTTATACGTCCGAATCCGCTCGGATCGGTCGCCCGATCCGACCATCGACTTGCGCGCGCCCGCCCGCTCCGAATGGAGCCGCTCGCGCTCCATCTCGTACAGCCGCGTGCGCAACACCTTCAAAGCCTTGGCCTTGTTCTTGTGTTGCGATTTCTCGTCCTGCTGGATCACGGTCAGCCCGGTCGGGATATGGACGATCCGCACCGCCGAATCGGTGGTGTTGACCGATTGGCCGCCCGGCCCCGACGATCGGTACACGTCGATGCGCAGATCCTTGTCGTCGATCTTGATGTCGACATCCTCGGCCTCGGGCAGCACCGCCACCGTCGCCGCCGAGGTGTGGATTCGCCCGCCCGCCTCGGTGGTCGGCACGCGCTGGACTCGGTGGACGCCGCTTTCGAACTTCAGCCGCGCGAACACGCCCTTGCCCTCGACCGAGGCGATCGCTTCCTTGAAGCCGCCGCTTTCCGACGACGATGCCGAGATCAGTTCGACCCGCCAGCCCTGCCGCTCGGCATAGCGCTGGTACATGCGGAACAGGTCGCCCGCGAACAGCGCCGCCTCGTCGCCGCCGGTGCCGGCGCGGATTTCGAGCATCGCCGCGCGCTCGTCGGCTGCGTCGCGCGGCAGCAGCGCGAGCGCGAGCGCGCGTTCCGCCTGCGGCAGCGCGGTGCGGATCGAATCGCCCTCGTCGCGCGCCATCTGCTTGAGCTCGGGGTCGCCCTCCTCCTCCATGTCGGACAGCGTATCGAGTTCGGCGCGCAACCGCCGCACCTCACCCGCCGCGCGCGCGACGGGGTCGAGTTCGGCATATTCCTTCGACACCGCGACGAATCGCTCGGACGGCAGATCGCCACGCGCCATCTGCGCCTGCAACTCGTCCCGCCGCGCCTCGATCTGCGCGATCCGCTCGGGGGAGATGGTGGTCATAGCGCCGCCCAACCCCGCCGCTCTCCCGCGAACACGGGAGTCCAGGGTCGCGGGGCGCAGCGGGTGTGGCTCTGGCCCCCCGCTTTCGCGGGGGAACGGGCAATGGCGGTCATGCCCCCGTCTCCGTCACCCCAGCGCACGCTGGGGTCTTGCGCGGCTCGCGCGCGCTCCGAAACGCAGAGACCCCGGCGTGCGCCGGGGTGACGAAAGCGGCCATCACAGCGTTGCCACCAGCACGTCGGCGATGTTCGATGCGCCGCCGTCGATCACGCGCGCGTTGACCTTGATCGCGCCAGCGTCGAGGCTCAGTTGCACGATCTCCGCGGGCGCCAGCTTGAGCGCCTTGTCATAGCGCTTGCGCGGCGAACCGCTTGCGACCAACGTCGTGACATGCCCCGCCCGGCGCAGCGCAGCCGTCAGCGCCAGCGCGGACTCATAGACATCGTCCTGCTCGACCACGACGGCGACGTCGAGCGCCTCCACCGCCGGCGCCTCGATCAGCATCGCCAGCCGCTCGATCCCAGCCGCCCAGCCGACGCCGGGCGTCGCCGGGCCGCCAAGGCTCTCGATCAGCCCGTCATAGCGCCCGCCGGCCAGCACGGTCCCCTGCGCGCCCAACCGATCGGTGACGAACTCGAACGCGGTGTGCCGGTAATAATCCAGCCCGCGCACCAGCCGCCCGTTGCGCGTCCACGCCACGCCGGCCGCATCCAGCCCCTTGGTCACGCTCTCGAAGAACGCACCCGCCTCGGCGGTCAGATAGTCGTCGATCCCCGGCGCGGCATCGGCGATCGGCCGGTCGCGCGGGTCTTTCGAATCGAGGATGCGTAATGGGTTCTTCTCGAGCCGCGCCAGGCTGTCCTCTGACAGATCACCCCGATGCGCCTCGAAATGCGCCACCAGCGCCGCCCGCCAAGCGTCGCGCGTCTCGGCGTCGCCGAGCGTGTTGAGCTGGAGCGTCACCCCGTCCGCGATGCCGAGTTCGTGGAGCAACTGGTCGGCCAACACGAGCAGCTCGACGTCCGCCGCCGGCTCGGCCGCGCCGATCACCTCGGCGTCGATCTGATGGAACTGGCGGAAGCGGCCCTTCTGCGGGCGCTCGTAGCGGAACACCGGCCCGTGCGTGGCAAGCTTGAGCGGTGCATATTGCTGCCACCCCTCGGTCAGATAGGCGCGCGCGATGCCGGCGGTGAACTCAGGGCGCAGCGTCAGCGAATCGCCGCCGCGATCCTCGAACGTGTACATCTCCTTGGAGACCACGTCGGTCGTCTCGCCGAGCGAGCGCGCGAACACAGCAGTGCTCTCGAACACCGGGATGTCGAGCCGCTGGAAGCAGTAGAGTTTCCGCACGCGCTCGAACGTCTCGACGACGTGCGCGAAGCGGCGCTGCTCCTCGCCGAAGATGTCCTGCGTACCGCGGATGCGTTTTGGGGTTTCGATGCGTGCCATAAAGCCGCGTCCTCTAGGCCCAAGCCGCGCGCTTGAAAAGCGGGTGGCGGAAAGCTCGTGACGCACCGCCACGCGTCGGGTAGCGCGTCGCGCCATGAAGCGTCTCAATCTCGGTCATACCGTCGCCCCGCCGCGCTTCATCGCGTTCGGACTCGTCTTCGTCATCGGCCTCGCCACCGCGATTCCCGCGCTCGGCTGGAGCCGGGGCGCGATGGCGGCGTTCGATGCGGCGAGTTTGGTCTTCCTCGTCCTCGCCTCCTCGTTGCTCCGCGATGTCCAGATCGACGATATCCGCCACGCCGCGCGCAACAACGACGCCAATCGCGCCGGGCTGCTCGTGCTGACCGGCGTAACGATGCTGACCATCCTCGTCGCCGTCTTCAAGGAATTGCAGGGCAAGAACGATCTCAAGATCATCGCGCTGGTGATCGCGACATTGGTGCTGAGCTGGCTGTTCTCGAACACGGTCTACGCACTCCACTACGCGCACCTCTATTACAGTGAGGCGGAGGGCAAGGATTCGGGCGGGCTCGACATCCCCAAATGCGACGAGCCCGATTATTGGGACTTCATCTATTTCAGCTTCACGCTCGGCATGACCTTCCAGACTTCGGACGTCGAGATCACCTCGCGCCAGCTCCGCCGCGTCGCGCTCGGCCACTGCCTCGCGGCGTTCGTGTTCAACCTCGGCGTGCTGGCCTTCACCATCAACACGCTGGGCAGTGCCGGGAACTGACTGGACGAAGCTACGCAAGCGGCGCTAGGCTGGTGACTTCACTCCCTTTTCCGCTGGACTTCATGCACCGCACACTTGCTCTCGCGCTTGGCGCCCTCGCCGCCCTCCCCGCTCACGCCGAAAATTCGAAGCCGCAGCCGGTGCCCTTCACGGACACCATTCCGGCCGCGCGTGACGTGGCGTTCCCCGGCACGGTCACGCTGAACATCGACGCGACCGACACGCGGCGCGGCATCTTCACCACGCGCGAGACGATCAGCGGCGTCTCGGCGGGGCATATGGTGCTGCTGTTCCCGAAATGGCTGCCCGGCAACCACTCGCCCACCGGCCAGATCGACAAGCTCGCCGGGCTGCACATCATGGCTGGCGGCAAGGAGATCGCCTGGACGCGCGATCCGGTCGATGTCTGCGCCTTCCATATCGACGTGCCGCAGGGCGCGACCACGCTCGACATCTCGCTGCAATTCCTGTCGCCGACCAAGTCGGATCAAGGCTCGATCGTGATGTCGCAGAACCTGCTGCGGCTCCAGTGGAATGCGATGAGCCTGTATCCCGCCGGCTATTTCACCCGGCAGATCCCGGTGCAGGCGAGCGTGAAATACCCGGAAGGGTGGACGGCGGCGTCGGGCCTGCCCTCGACCGCGACCGGATCGACCTATCGCTACCAGCCGACCAATTACGAAGTGCTGGTCGATTCGCCGGTGCTCGCGGGGCGCTATTACAAGAAGTGGGCGCTGTCGCCGCGCGTCAACCTCGACGTGTTCGCCGACAACGCCGCCGAACTCGCCGCCACCCCCGATCAGATCGCCGCGCACGAACGCCTCGTCACCCAGGCGGTCAAGCTGTTCGGCGCGCAGCATTACGACACCTATGAGTTCCTGCTCGCCATTTCGGACCAGATCGGCGGCATTGGCCTCGAACATCACCGTTCGTCGGAAGACGGGGTCAAGCTCGGCTATTTCCTCAACTGGAAGGACGGCCCCGGCCCGCGCAACCTGCTGCCGCACGAATACACGCATAGCTGGGACGGCAAGTTCCGTCGCGGCGCCGAACTGTGGACGCCCGATTTCCGCGCGCCGATGATCGACAATTCGCTGTGGGTATACGAAGGCCAGACCCAATTCTGGGGCTATGTGCTTCAGGCGCGCTCGGGCATCGTGTCGAAGCAGGACACGCTCGACATGTATGCGTCGATCGTCGCATCGCTCGACAACCGGCCCGGCCGGAACTGGAAGCCGCTGATCGACACCACCAACGATCCCACCATGTCGCAGCGCCGCCCGCGCGGCTGGGTGAGCTACCAGCGTTCGGAGGATTATTACAACGAGGGCCTGCTGGTGTGGATGGAGGTCGATTCGATCCTCCGCCGCGAATCGAAGGGCAAGAAATCGATCGACGATTTCGCGCGCGCGTTCTTCGGGCTGACCGACGGCGACTACGGCGAAGTCACCTATACGTTCGATGACGTCGCGAAGACGCTCAACCAGATCGTGCCCTATGACTGGGCCGGCTTGCTCTCCAAGCGCCTGACCGAGACCGGCGCGCCCGCGCCGATCACCGGCTTCGCCGCCAACGGCTACAAGCTCGTCTATACCGAGGAGCCGTCGCCCGCCTCCAAGGATGCCGAGAAGACCCGCAAGATCACCGATCTCAGCTATTCGCTGGGGCTGACGATCGGCAAGGACGCCGAGATCACCGCCGTCGGCTGGAACACGCCCGCGTTCAAGGCGGCGCTGACCCCCGGCGACACGATCGTCGCGGTCAACGGCGCCGCGTATACCGATGCCGGGCTGAAAGCGGCGGTCACCGCCGCCAAGACCGCCACCGCGCCGATCGCGCTGATGGTCAAGCACGGCACCGCGATCGACACCGTAAGCATCGACTATCACGGCGGCCTACGCTATCCGCATCTCGAAAAGATCGGCTCTGGAGAGGGTGGTCTGGATCGCTTGCTGCAGCCGCGCTAACGCGCGGCCACCGACCAAACAGGGACAGGACACACAAGAATGCGGATCGACATGATTCCCACGGGCAAGAACCCGCCGGAAGACCTCAACGTCATCATCGAAGTTCCCGTCGGCGGCGAGCCGGTCAAGTACGAGTTCGACAAGGCCAGCGGCGCCTTGTTCGTCGATCGCATCCTGCACACGCCGATGCGCTATCCGGCCAATTACGGCTTCATCCCGCACACGCTCTCGCCCGATGGCGATCCGCTCGACGCTTTGGTGATCGCGCGCTCCCCGTTCATCCCCGGCTGCGTGGTCCGCGTCCGCCCGATCGCGGTGCTCAACCTCGAAGACGAAGCCGGCGGCGACGAGAAACTGCTGACCGTGCCGGTCGATGCGACCTTCCCCTATTACAGCAAGATCGGCGAAGGCAGCGACCTGCCCGAGATCGTGATGCAGCAGATCGAGCACTTCTTCACGCATTATAAGGATCTCGAAAAGAAGAAGTGGGTCCGCGTCGGCAAGTGGCTCGGCGCCGACGATGCCAAGCGCATCGTGCTCGAAGCGATCGAACGCTACGAACAGTCGAAGAAAGAACCTTCGGCCACCTGACGAAAGACCGTCGCCCCGGCGCCGGGCATCCCATCAAAGGAATACTTTGATGGGGCCCGAAGGCCGGGGCCGCTGTGTTTGGGGCAACCGGCCCGCCAAATTACGCAGCGGCCCGGGCGTTCGCCCGGGCGACGTTATCGCTTCTTCCGCTTCACCGGCGCACGCCGGCTCGCCGCGATCGCCAGCCCGGCCCATTCGCGCATCGCCTCGGCATCATCGTAAACGTCATCGGGTGCACGCCGGTAGTTGATCGACTGCACCTTGCCGCCCTCGCGCGTCACCGAAAACCGCTCCGCGCCGATCGCATCCCACACGGCATCGCTCTCGGCATCGGCCTTGAACCACAAGGCATCGTACGCGAGGATCGCGAACGCAAACCCGTCGCAGTACAGCGCCGCGCCGCCGAACAGCCGCTTGCGGCTGATGGCACCGAGCGGCGCGCACGCCTCGGTCACCCAATCGGCCAGCCCCGCATCCACCGCCATCAGCGCGCGGCGAGCGTCGTCAGCGCATCGCCCGAAACGCGCTGCACGGTCCATGAGTCCATCGCCTCGGCGCCGATCCGGCGATACAGTTCGACGGCGGGCGTGTTCCAGTCGAGCACCCACCATTCGAACCGCGCGCAGCCGCGATCGACCGCCACCCCGGCAAGCTCCCGCAACAGCGCCGATCCAGCCCCGGCCCCGCGCGCCTCCGGCGTGATGTAGAGATCGTCCAGCCAGATCCCGCGCACCCCCGTCCACGTCGAAAACGTGTGGTAGAACACCGCCATGCCAACGCGCGCGCCGTCGATCTCGGCGATCAGCGCCTCCGCCGCCGGATTCGCGCCGAACAGGGCTTCGTGCATCAACGCCTCGGTCGCGACCACCGCCTCGGGTTCCTTCTCGAACGCGGCGAGTTCGCGCACGAAGCCCAGGATCGTCGGCACGTCGTCGGGGTGGGCAAAGCGGATCGTCACGGTCACAGGCTGGTCTCCAATATGGGCGCATTCGGACGCGCCCGCAGGCCCGCCACGCAGCCCGCGATGATGAGCGCCGCGCCGCCAAGCGTATAGGGCGACAGGGTTTCCGAAAACACCAGCCAGCCGAGCAGCGACGCCCACACGAACGCGGTATATTCGCTCGGCGCGAGGTCGCTCGCGCGGCCACGCGCATAGGCCCAGGACAGCAGCATCAAAGATGCCGTCGCCAGCAACGCCGCGCCGACCAGCGCTGGCCAATGCCCTGCCGCCGGCGGCGTGGCGAACACGGGGGCTGCGGCAAGGAAGATCGCCGCGACGATCGCGGTCTGGAAAAAGGCGATCTCGATCGGCCGCGCGACCTGCGCCTGTTGCCGCATCAGGATGATGTTCCACGCATAGCACAACGCCGAGCCGAGCACCGCGAGCGACCCCAGCAGCGCCTCCGGCCCGATCGCGGCGTGCGCCTGCCCCGCGAAGATGATCGCGATTCCCGCGAGCGCGACGCCCGATCCGATCAGCGTACCCCGCCCGATCCGCTCATGAAGCAGCAGCGCGGCGAGCAGCAGCGCCGCCAGCGGCGCGACGAAGGTCAGCGCCACCGCCTGCGCCATCGGCACCCGCGCCAGGCCCCAGAAGAACAGGATCGACATCGCCGCCGAAATCCCGCCGCGCAGCAGATGCACGCGCAACACGGCGCGCGTCGGCCAGGGTGTTCGCGCCGCCAGGAAAATCGCGCCGGTGATGACCGTCCCCGCCAGGCTGCGCCACAGGATCGCGTTATACGCGCCGATCGCGAGCGAAAGCCCCTTCATCACCGCGTCCATCGACGAGAACACGGCGATCCCGAGCGTCGCGACGGCAAAGACGATGGCGGGGGGCGGCGGCTTCATCTTCATCACGCCAGCGTGTAGCCGCGCGGCGTGAGAAGGTCAGCGTGAAATGGCGAGGCAGGTCATCAGCCCCGCTTATGCAAAACCTCCGTTCGTGCTGAGCTTGTCGAAGCACGTGCCCAAAGCACAGCGCCCGCAACACGTGCTTCGACAGGCTTGTGTGTTGGAAATGTGCATAATGGCGATTGCCGGGACGGGGTGGCCACCCCGTCCCGGCGGCGGATGTGAGGCCGTTCGACTTCGCGATCTTGCAAGATCGTTGCTGAGCAGGGCCGCATCCGTCTTCCCAAACCCCGAACAGTTGCCTGGGGCCATTACGGACCCCGCATCACAAGCTTGGGAGACCGGATCATGCCACAGCCCGACCTGTTTGTCGGCATCGATGTTGCCAAAAACGAATTGGTTGTCCGCCTTCATCCTCTCGGTGAGGAATGGCGTTTTGCGAACGACAAGGCGGGGTTGAAGGCGCTCGAACGCCGCCTCAAGGCGTTTGCCGCCCGATATCATCTCCTCATCGGCTTCGAGGCGACGGGTGGGTATGAGCGCAAGCTTGCCGCGCTGCTCGACCGCCTCGGGCTGACCGCGTATCTGCTCGATCCCGCCCGGGTGCGCAACTTCGCCCGCGCCGAGCGGCAGTTAGCGAAAACCGACCCGCTGGATGCCGCCGTGATCGCGCGTTGCCTGGCCGCGCTCCATCCCGAACTCACCCCATATCGGCACGATCCTCAGGCAGCACGCCTTGCCGAGCATGTCCGCATGCGCGATCTCGCCGTCGCCCAGCGCATCCAGCTCGGCAATCAGCTCGAGACCCTCGACGATCCTGCCATGCGCCGCCTCGTCAAAGCCCAGGTCGGCAAACTCAAAGCGCTCGCCCTGCGGATCGAAAAGGCCATCGCCGCCCTCATCGCCGCAAGCCCCGATCTGGCGACACGCGAACGCCTGATGCGCTCCGCACCCGGTATCGGCCCGATCGTGGCGGCATGCCTGCTCGCGCACATGCCAGAGCTCGGCGCGCTCTCCAGCCGACAAGCCGCAGCCCTCGTCGGCGTCGCCCCCTTCGACCGGCAAAGCGGCGCCACCCGAAAACCCGGACGGTGCGCCGGCGGAAGACCCGCTGTACGCAGGTGCCTCTACCTCGCCGCTCTCGCTATCGCACGCTCCAAAAAAGGCCCCCTCGCACAAACCTGCCAGCGCCTCCGCGACAACGGCAAACCCGCCAAGGTCGCCCTCGTCGCAACCATGCGAAAACTCATCATCACACTCAATGCCATGCTCAAATCACAGCAAACATACCGGCCTGCATGAACACAGTTGCTCAGCACGAACGGCTTTATAGGTCTGCGCGCCGATGCAACGCAGACCACCCCAGCCCTTACTCCGCCGCGACCGCCACCGGCGCACTCGCCGCCTCGATCTCGGCCGCCTTGGCCTCGACCAGCTTGACGATATGGTCGAGCATGTCGGCATCGCCGACGGTGTGGTCGGTGATGCCCGACAGATACACCATATGCTTGCCGTTGCCGCCGCCGGTCAGCCCGATATCGGTCTCGCGCGCTTCGCCGGGGCCGTTGACGACGCAGCCGAGCACCGACAGCGACAGCGGGGTGCGGATATGCTGGAGCCGCGATTCGAGCGCTTCGACGGTGCGGATCACGTCGAACCCCTGCCGCGCGCACGACGGGCACGACACCACGCGCACGCCGCGGTTGCGGATGCCGAGGCTCTTGAGGATTTCGAAACCGACACGCACTTCCTCTTCCGGCTCGGCCGAAAGCGAGACGCGGAGCGTATCGCCGATGCCGTACCACAGCAGCGAGCCGATCCCGATCGCCGACTTCACCGTCCCGCCGACGAACCCGCCCGCCTCGGTGATGCCAAGGTGAAGCGGACAATCCACCGCTTCGGCGAGCTGCTGATAGGCGGCGACCGCGAGGAACAGGTCGGACGCCTTCACCGCGACCTTATATTCGTGGAAATCGTGATCCTGGAGCAGCTTGATATGGTCGAGCGCGCTTTCCACCAGCGCATCCGGGCACGGCTCGCCGTATTTCTCCAGCAGATCCTTCTCGAGGCTGCCGGCGTTGACGCCGATGCGGATCGCGCAGCCATTGGCCTTGGCGGCGTTGACGACTTCGCGCACCCGGTCCGACGAGCCGATGTTGCCGGGGTTGATGCGCAGGCACGCCGCGCCCGCGTCCGCCGCTTCGAGCGCGCGCTTGTAGTGGAAATGGATGTCGGCGACGATCGGCACGCGGCTCGCGCGGACGATCTGCTTCAGAGCGGCGGTGCTCTCCACGTCGGGGCAGGACACGCGGATGATGTCGACACCGGCCTCCTCGCAGCGGCGAATCTGGTCGACCGTCGCCTTCACGTCGCTGGTCGGCGTGTTGGTCATGGTCTGCACCGTCACCGGCGCGTCGCCGCCGACGGGAACGTTGCCGACCATGATCTGGCGGCTCTGACGACGGGCGATATCGCGCCACGGGCGGAGGGACATGAGAGAGATTCCTCGGAGGTTCGGCAGCGCATATAGCGGTTTGTGCGAAGAAGGTGAACCTCCCCCGCGCCCGCCACGTCACCCCAGCGTAAGCTGGGGTCTTGATGGGGCGAACGGAGCGACCGCCCCGGAGAGATGCCAGCTTACGCTGGCATGACGGCTTTGGGAGGAACGCAGCGGCATCGCCGCCGCCGGCAGGGGCCGTACCCGCCGCAGAAACGCCGCCGCCCGCACCCCCGCATTCTCGCGCAGGTTCATATAGGCCACGTTGTAATCGACCCTATGATAATTCCCGACCGGGATCACCATGTCGGCGAACGGCTTGCCCGGTGGCGAGATATACAATGCCCCGTCATCGCAGCGCGCCGACACCAGCCCCGGCTCGATCGGACGTGGCAATGCGCCGCCGCCGTGCAGCCACGCGCCCTTGTTGAGCCGCGCCGGCGCGGTCTCGTTCCCGGTCGACCAGTCGAGCGGGTTGATGCAGACGTGCGGCCCGCTCATCACCTCGACTGGGAAGCCCGACTGGCGCGCGACGAGGATTCGCTGCGCGGTCGCGTTGCGCCCCTGCGCGTAGGTCGACCAGGCGATCACGCAGCCGGTGTCGTCGGCGCGCGCGCACGGCCGCGTCGTGCGCAGCGCGCGGAACCAGTCGCGCTCGATCCAGGTGCCGATCAGATAGGCGGCGATCATCTGGCGCGCCGCGGGGCGCCCGTCGATCTCGCGCTCGATCAGCAGCCGCCCCTGCCGCGACCCCTGGCTGTGCCCGGCGAGGATGAACGGCCGCCCGCGATTCCACACGAGGAACTGGCGGAACGCGCGCACCACGTCCGAATAGGCGACTTCGGTCGCGCGCACGCTGTTCTCGCTCCACCGCACATAGCCGCCGAGCGTCATCTGACGGTAGCGCGGCGCGTAGATCGCGCAGCAGCCGTTGAACACGCTCGCCTGATCGCGGATCGAGGTGCCGGCGATGCGCGCGTTCAGATCGGCATCGCGCGTATCGGCGTTCCACTGTTCGCCGCTGGTGAACGAGGTGGGATAGAGGAAGAACACCGCGACCTTGGCCCGGCGCTGGTCGATCGCGCGCACGCCCGGGGGCGTATCGTCGGCGGGGTCGCGCATGTCGGGCAACGACACCCATTCCGAACGTTCGGCATAATCGGGCGCGGGCGGCGTGCGCGCCGGGTCGAACGGGGTCGCGGGCGGCTGGCTGTCGTTGGAAACGCCGAACGCGCCGAAGACTTGCGGATACGCCTCCCCGCCCGCCAACAGCATGGCCGCCGCCACGCTTATCGTCCCGATCACCCGCCTAAATCGCATGTATGCCCCGATTTGCCCCGACCGCCTCTCCCCGTTCGCCCTGAGCTTGTCGAAGGGCGTGTCCAGAACACGTGCTTCGACAAGCTCAGCACGAACGGGGGTGTTGGCCCATTTCGGCCCTAGCACGTCGAGCGCCGCAGACGAAACCGCACGCGCGCGGGGGTGGTGTTGCGGCGCACACAGCCATAGAGAGCGACGATGGAACGGCATTACGGCATGGACTGGTTGCGGGTCGGCGCCTTCGCGCTGCTGATCCTCTACCATATCGGCATGGTGTTCGTGCCGTGGGATTTCCACGTGAAGACCGCGCATCCGATCGATTGGGTGGCGATTCCGATGATGGCGGCGAACAGTTGGCGGCTGATGCTGCTGTTCGTGATCTCAGGCTATGCGAGCCGCGCGTTGCTGTCGAAGGGTGCGCATCTCGGCAGCTTCATCGCCTCGCGCAGCCGGCGGCTGCTGATCCCGCTGCTGTTCGGCGTGATCTTCGTGGTGCCGGTGCAGCCGTGGATCGAACTGGCCGTCAAATACCATTACCCGCATGATTTCGGCTGGTTCTGGCTGCACGATTATTTCCGCTTCCATCGCCTCCACGGCATCGCGCTGCCGACGTGGCAGCATCTGTGGTTCGTCGGCTATCTGTGGTGCTACACGCTCGCGCTGACGGTGCTGATCGCGAGCTTGGGATGGCTACGCGCGCAACGCGGCTTCGACTGGCTGTTCGGCGCAAGATTGGGCGGCGTGCTGATCGTGATCGTGCCGATCGTGTGGCTGCTCGGCGTAGACACGCTGCTGCCCGGTGCGCGCGAGACTCACGATCCGCTCCACGACGGCGTCGCGCATCTCCATTATTTCCCCGGCTTCCTGTTCGGCTTCGCGCTGGCGCGCTCGGAGCCGGCGATGGCGGCGATCGGGCGGTGGTGGAAGCCGGCCGGCGTGGTCGCGCTGCTCGCGTACGGCGTGGTCGCCGCGATCGAGTGGCGCTGGCCGGGCAACACCATGCCCGCTCACCCGTGGGGCGTCACCTTCGCCACCGCGCGCGTGGTGCAGGGCTGGTGCGCGGTGATCGCGCTCGCGGGCTTCGCCGATCGCTTCTGGAACTATGACACGCCGTGGCGCCGCACGCTGACCGAGGCGGTGTTCCCCTTCTACATCGTCCACCAGACGATCATCGTGCTGGTCGAATATTGGCTGCTGCCGCTGCACGCGCCGCCGCTCCTGGAATTCGCGGTGCTTTTGCCCGCGACGGTGGCGGGCTGCTGGGCGTTTTATCTGGTCGGCCGCGAGATCGGCTGGCTGCGCCCGCTGATCGGCCTCCGGCGGCACACTCGGGAGATACCGGCATGACATGGGCACTGGCGATCCACGGCGGCGCGGGCAGCATGACTCGCGCCAACCCGGGCCCGGCCGGCGCGCGCGACGCGCTCGGGCAGGCGCTTGCCGCCGGTGAAGCGGTGCTGAGCCAGGGCGGTGCGGCGCTCGACGCCGTCGAGGCGGCGGTGCGCGTGCTTGAGGATGCGCCCGAGTTCAACGCCGGGCGCGGCGCCGCGCTCAGCTATGACGGCGTCGCCGAACTCGACGCCGCGATCATGCACGGCGCGACGCGGAAAGCTGGCGCGGTCGCGGGCGTCACCGCCACGCGCCACCCGGTCAGCCTCGCGCGCGCGGTGATGGAGCAAAGCCCGCACGTCCTGCTCGGCGGTGCCGGCGCGGACGCCTTCGCAATCGCGCACGGCCTCGAACCGGCGACGCAGGACTGGCTGATCCTGCCCGAACGCCGCGCGCAATTGGAGATCATGCGCGCACAGGCCGGCGGCGCGTTCGATGTCGACATGAAGTTCGGCACGGTCGGCGCGGTGGCGCGCGATGCGGCGGGCGGCCTCGCCGCCGCCACCTCGACCGGCGGCGTCACCGGCAAGCGCTGGGGCCGGATCGGCGATTCGCCGCTGATCGGCGCGGGCACCTATGCCGACGACCGCGCCTGCGCGGTTTCCGCGACCGGATCGGGCGAATTCTTCATCCGCACCGCCTGCGCGCACGAGATCGCCGCCCGCATCCGCCTCGCCGGCGAGGACGCCGCCACCGCGACCGAAACCGTACTCGCCGAGATCATCGCGATGGGCGGCACCGGCGGCGTGATCGTGATGCCGCTGGAGGGCACGCCGTTCTGGCGCTTCTCGACCAAGGGCATGTACCGCGGGCGCGTTACCCCAGACCACGCGGCGGAGGTCGGCGTCTTCGACGACGAGTGACGCTCCTTCGCATCGTCACCCCAGCGAAAGCTGGGGTCTTTCGCGTGGAAGCGGAACGCACGTCCCAGAAAGACCCCAGCTTTCGCTGGGGTGACGATTGAGGCAGCCGTTCCCCCGCGAAAGCGGGGGTCCAGAGCCGCGAGCGCGGCGCCCGCGTCCCTGGACTCCCGCTTTCGCGGGAGAACGCTTGCCCGTATGACGCTCCCATGATTCGTACCGTCGCGTATCTCGCCGCCGCCGCGCTCGCCAGCGCCGCCGCCCCCGCTACCGCCTATTGGGAATATGGCCACGAGACGATCGCGAAGATCGGCTATGCCAACGCCTCGCCCCGCGCCCGCGCCGAAGTGCGCCGGCTGCTCGCGCATTCCGATCTGCTCGGCACCCCCGAATGCAAGGCGACGACGATCGAAGGCGCGAGCACCTGGGCCGATTGCGTCAAGCCGCTCAAGGGCGCGGACGGCACATCGCGCTTCGGCTACGCCTACACCTGGCACTTTCAGGACGTGAACATCTGCGCGCCGTTCAGCCTGACCGAAGCCTGCAAGGACGGCAATTGCGTCTCGGCGCAGATCGAGCGCGACGTGAAGACGCTGCGCGACCGGCACGCGCCGATGAAAGACCGCGTGCAGGCGCTCGTCTTCCTGATCCATTTCACCGGCGATCTCCACCAGCCGCTCCACGCTGGCGAGAAGGGTGACAAGGGCGGCAACGACGTCAAGGCGACCTACGGGCGCTACGGCCCGCCCCGGCTCAACCTCCATTCGATCTGGGACGGCTATCTCGCCGAGCGCGCGATCACGACCGGCCCGTCGCTGGTCCGGCGCTATCCCGCGCCCGTCCGCGCAAAGCTCGCCGCCGGCAGCGTGACCGACTGGAGCCGCGAAAGCTGGCAGGTCGCCCGCGACCAGACCTATGCGAGCGCACTCAAGGGCGATCCTTGCGCGCCGACCCCGCCGCGCGTCACGCTCGACGATGCGACGATCGAACGGCTCGTGCCGGTCGCGCGGCTGGAAGTCGAACGCGGTGGCCTCAGGCTGGCGAAGTTGCTCGACCGGGCGCTCGGGTAGCGCCTATTCGACCCGGAACGTATCGATCAACGTCGGGCTGCCGCCCTGCGTGAGGTTCGGCACCGCCTCGATCACGAGCTTCTGGATCGGGCAGTCGGTCGGCGGCACGAAGAACCCGAAGCCGCCCGGCGCCCAGTGCTGCCCGGCCGGCACACCCGCGCGGCCGAGTTCCTGATCGGTCCCGGCGCAGCGCACCACCACCGACGCGACCGACTGGGTCCCGCCGACGCTGCGCCCTTCGAACGTGACCCTATGCCCGCCGGACTCGAGCAGCATCGCCTGTTGAACCACCGGGAGCGGCCGCTTGCCGGTGCGCGAGGGCTGCACCTCTAGCGCGTGGCCGGGCTTGCCATCGGCCGCATCGCCGCGCGCGACGATCTGCGCGCCGCCGCGCGCGCCGAACGTCCAGCCGAAATCGCCATATTGCACCATCGCTTCGAAATTGGGCGAAAGCAGCGGCGGCAGCGGCGATCCGAAG
Organism: Sphingomonas panacis; assembly: GCF_001717955.1. Classification (NCBI taxonomy): domain Bacteria; kingdom Pseudomonadati; phylum Pseudomonadota; class Alphaproteobacteria; order Sphingomonadales; family Sphingomonadaceae; genus Sphingomonas; species Sphingomonas panacis. The sequence continues at coordinate 1,625,192 of NZ_CP014168.1, read as the reverse complement.
CCTTTCAGCCACACCGCGCGCGCATTTGCGGTACTGCCGGCGGCGATCTGCTGGCTCGCCATCGCCGCCACCTCGACCGGGGCGGTATGGTCGCCCGCCTGTTTGAGCGCGGTCATCAGCGCAAGGCCGTTGCCCTCTTTGGATCTCACCAGCGCGCCAAAGAAATCATCGCGCCAGGGCGGCATCGTCGCCAGCTTGCGCGCCAGCGCGGGGAGCGCGCGGCCGGTGCCGGTGATCTTGATCATCACCGGCATCACGTCGGTGTCGGCGGCGCTCCGGCGGCGCAACGCCGCATCGGCATGGTCGATCGCGCCGGCATAGTCGCCGCGGCTGGCCAACACGTCGAACATCCATGCCCCGGCGAGCGGCTGGCGGCGCGTCAGCGTGGTGACGAGGCCGAACAACCCGTCGGCGCGCGCGATCTCGTTGGTCGAGGTTCGCGCCAGCGCGGCAACGACGAGCGCGCGGTCATCGAGCGGGTTGCTGGCGATCGCGCGCAGCGCAAGAGCATGGGCGGCATCGAGGTCGGTGTTGGCGGTGTTCTCCGCCAGATTGGCCAGCACGTCGCTGTTGCGTGGATCGACCTGAGTCGCGACTTCGGGAACCACCGAAGCGTCCGCCGCGAAATCCACCGCCGTGATGCCGGCGCCGGCCAGCACCGCGACGCCGATCAGCACGGCTGCCCGCACCCGCTCAGCCCGCGTGGGCACGCGTCGGATCCGGGTGCGGACGTGCGGCATCAGGCGGTCCGGTTGTCACCATAGCTGTAATAATAGCTCGAATAGGCGTAGGTGTACGCATAATCGGCCGAGCGGTGATCGAACTTGGTGAGGATCACGCCGACGATCGAGCTGCGGCTCGACCGCAACCGGCGCAGCGCGGACATCACCACGCGACGGCGGCTCTTGCGCGCCTGGATCACCAAGATCGTCTCCTCGATCGCCGCCGACAGGATCGGCACGTCGGCGAGGCCGACGATCGGCGGACCGTCGAAGATCACCATGTCGTAACGCGATTCGAGATCGGCGAGCAGCCCGCGCAACCCACCGCTCAGCAACCGCGCCGGATTGGGCGAGATCGGTCCGCTCGGCAGCACGTCATACCCGTGGCCGTCATGGACGATCACATCGGCGGCGCGGCGTTCGCCGTTGAGCGCGTTGGCGAAGCCTTCGGCATTGTTGAAGCCGAGCATCTTGTGAAGCGACGGCCGCCGCATGTCGGCATCGACCAGCAGCACGCGCTTGCCCTCTTGGGCGAAACTCTGCGCGAGCGAGATCGCGGTCGTGGTCTTGCCCTCGTTCGGGTTCGAACTGGTGATGAGCAGCGATTTGGGCGCGCCGTTCGCCCCCGCGAGCTGCAACGCGGTGCGCGCCGCGAAATACGCCTCGACGAAGCTCGACCGTGCCTTGGCGAGTTCGCCGAGCGGAGTCTCGTCCTCGTCGAGCTTGGGGATCATGCCGAGCAACGGCAGGCCGAGATTGGTCTCGACATCCTCTGGCATCTTGAAGGTGTCGTCGAGGAAGTCGAGGAGGAAGGCGACGCCGAGACCGATGGCGAGACCGCCGACCAGTGCGATCAGCAGGTTGAGCCACAGGATCGGCCATGCCGGCGAACCGGGCGCGCGTGCGCGGTCAATGATCGACACGTTGTTCGAGTTGCTGCCACCGGAGACGCCGATCTCCTTGTAGCGCGAGAGCAGCGCATCATACAGCGCGCGGTTGGTATCCACCTCGCGCTGGAGGATCATATACTGGATGCTGCGCGACTGGACGTCGAGCACCTGGCTGGTCGCCTTGGCAAGCTGGTCGTCGAGCGCCTTTTCCTTGTCGAGCGCGAGCTGGTAATTGCCCTTCACGACCTGGAGCAACTTGCCGCGCTGCTGATCGATCTGCTTCTGGATCGCGCCGATCTGCGCGCGCAGCTCGACCATCGCCGGGAAGTTCGGCCGGAAGGTCTGCGCCTTCTGCTGATAATCGGCCTGCAACGTGGCGAGCTTGCCGGCGAGATCGTTGATCTGCGGATCGTTGGTCGATTGGGCGAGTGCGCCGGCGCTGGAGGTTTGCGCGAGCTGCCACGCCGCCTCGGCATCGAGGCGCTGCGCCTTCGCGGTGACGGCGGCGTTGTTGATAACGTTGAGCGACGCCGAGTCGAGCGACTGCGCCTGTGCGCCGGGCTTGCCCGCGTCGGTGACGCTGATGATCTTTTCGTGTGAGGCGTAATCGACCAGATCGCGCTCGGACTTTTCGAGCTTGGCCTTGAGTTCGAGCAGGCGGCGGCCGACGAAGTCGCCGGCATATTTCGACGACAGGAACTGGCGCTCGATCGAGTCCTGGATGAATTCGTCGATCGCGGCGTTGGCGATCGAGGCCGCCATCGCCGGATTGCGATCCTCATACTGGACCTGGATCAGCAGCGACGTGCCATATTGAGTCGCGGTGAGATTCTGCATCACCTTCGCCGTCGCGGCGTCGAATGCCTGTTGCAGCGCGGCCGGGCTCGGCGCCGAATCGTTCTGGAAAACCCCGCCGAACGTGCCGCTGCCGATGAAATCGCGGTTGGTCGCGAGGTTGAGGCGGCGGACGATGCCCTGCGCGGTCACCCGGCTGGTCATCAGCGCGAACTGGGTGTTGAGGAACGCCTGGTCGTTCTCCGTGTTCGACGCGGCGTTGGCGCCCTGCGTATCGACGACGCGCGGCGCCTCGCGCTGCACCTGGAAGGTGGCGCGGGCGATATAGACCGGCGGCGAGAACACCGTGAACAGCAGCGCGATCACCAGCGCCGCGAGCGTGATGCCGAGGATCAGCCAGCGCCGCTTGAGCACCACCGCGATGAAGTTCTGCAAGCCGTTGCTGGCGCCCGCACCGACTCCGCCAATCGACTGCCAGGGTCGTGCGGCCGCGCCACGCGCGCCGTCATCCTGCCAGACATCGCCCGGCGCCGGTTCGATCGAGGTGGTGCGTTCAGTCATGAATCGTTCGCCAAATCTCGAGCCGAAGGTGAGCCCGCAGGGTCATCAGAAACGGTTTGCCACGTCTGCCGCGCGGAACACGCCGAGCACCGGCACCACGCCCTTGTACAGATTCTTCAGCAGCACCTTTCCGGCGGATCGCTCGACCACGACCGTGTCGTTGCCATACAGAACCGGATCGGCCATCCGCCCGTCACGGATCATCGTAACGTCGAAGACTGCTGCGTTTTTCTGGTTGTTGATGGTGCGGAAAACGGCGACGATATGCTCGTTGGCCACGTCGTCGGTGCCTCTCGCCTGCGCGATCGCCTGGAGCAGGCTGCTCTTGCCCTGCACCGGATAGACGCCCGGTTGGTTGACCGCACCCTCGACGGTGAGCCGCTGGCCGACCGATTCGGAGACCGCGACGGTCACGTCGGGATGCCGCATGATCGACTGGCCGAGCCGCGATGCGATCTCGGCGCGGACTTCCGCCGGGGTGTGGCCACCCGCCATCACCTGGCCGACGAACGGCAGCGCGATCTGCCCGGCCTGATCGACCGTAACGACCTTGGTCAGTTCGGGAAACTGGTAGACGACGATGTCGATCTTGTCCTGCGGGCCGATATAATAGGCCGGCGAGATATCGCCGATCGCGTTGCGCGGATCGGGGTCGGGCAGCGTCGTGACCGGCACGACCGCTGTCGCGGTGCCATCGCGGATCGAACTGTGGGTGGCGCACCCGGCGGACAGCAAGGCGAGCCCCGAAGCCAATGCACCAAGCATGGCTTTATTGGTCGGCAAAAACACACTGCCCGATCGCATCACCAATAGCCCCGCTTTTCAACTGGCGAGGTCTTAACATCCCCGCCATGTTGCCCTTGCACAAAATATCGGTAGCACTCGCTCATCCCGATCAGCAATAGCAAAGAACGCCGCGAAGCATATCCTTATGGTGGAGATTGAGTAAAAGTCCCCGCCGTTCACGGTCCGCGTGTCGCGGACTTCGGGCTTACGATGCGGTGTTTCCAAGGAGTTCAGCGTTGCAGGCACTCGCGATCATCCCGGCACGCGGCGGCTCGAAAGGCCTTCCGCGCAAGAACGTGCTGCCGCTCGGCGGCATACCGCTGATCGCGCACACCATATATGCTGCACGTGCGGCATCGCGCGTCGACCGCGTGGTGGTGAGCACCGACGACGACGAAATCGCGACCGTCGCACAGCGCTACGGCGCCGAGGTGGTGCGCCGCCCCGCCGAGCTCGCCAGCGACACCGCCTCGTCCGAAGCCGCATTGCTCCACACGCTCGACACGCTTCGCGCGGACGAGGGGTACGAGCCCGATCTGCTCGTCTTCCTGCAATGCACCTCCCCGCTCACCGCGCCCGAGGATATCGACGGCACGATCGCCGCGCTGATCGACCGCGAGGCCGACAGCGCGCTGGCGGTGACCGCGTTCCACTATTTCCTGTGGGCCGAGGACGAAGCCGGCGCGCACGGCGTCAACCACGACAAGAGCGTTCGGCTGATGCGCCAGCAGCGCACCCCCGAATATCTCGAAACCGGCGCGGTCTATGTGATGAAGACCGCCGACTTCCGCGCCGCGCGCCACCGCTTCTTCGGCAAGACCGTGCTGTTCGACACGCCGGTCGAGCGCCGGCTCGAAATCGACGAGCCCGCGGATTTCCGCATCGCCGAGGAACGCATCGCCCGGCTCGCGGCGCGCCCGCCCGGTCTGCCGGCCCGCGTCTCCGCGCTGGTGATGGATTTCGACGGCGTGCTGACCGACGATCGCGTCTTCGTCAGCGAAACCGGCGCGGAAAGCGTGGTATGTTCGCGCCGCGACGGCATGGGGATCGAACGGCTGCGCAAGGCCGGGCTGCCGATGCTGGTGATCTCCAAGGAGACCAACCCGGTCGTCGCCGCGCGCTGCCGCAAGCTGCGGCTGCCCTATCATCACGGCGTCGAAGGCAAGCTCGCGGTGCTGCAAGCCTGGCTCGCCGAGACCACGATCGACCCGGCCGAAACACTCTATGTCGGCAACGACATCAACGATCTCGAATGCATGGCCGCGGTCGGCTGCGCGGTCGCGCCGCAGGACGCGCATCCGCGCGCGCTGGCGGCGGCAGCTCTGGTGCTCGATGCCGATGGCGGACGCGGCGCGATCCGGCTGCTCGCCGATCTGCTCGAAGCCGGCGGACATCTCGCGCGTGGCTGATCCCGCCGGCCCGGTCGCGGCGCTGCCGCGCTCGCGGCTGCACCTCCAGTTCCTGCTCGACAACGCCGCCAACCCCGATGTCGTGCTGTTCCGCGACGAAGCGATGCGCGCCCCCCTCGAACGCCATTTCGCCGGGCGTTTGCTGTATCTCGGCCGCGAGACATTGCCAGGGCGCAGTCTCGCGTCGTTCGCTGCCGCACGCCGTGCCAACCGCGCCTATTATCCGGCGGTCGCGGCACGTCTCGCGCCCTACCGATTCGCGCGCACCATCCTGTTCCTCGAAGGCGAACCGCTCGAACGCTTCCTGCAGACGCTGCCCGGCCTCGGCGCGATCGAATTGTGGGAGGATGGGCTGTCGCATTACGTCGATCTCACCTCGAACCGCTGGTACGCCGCGCGCGGGGTCGTGCAGGCGGCGGCGGGCTTCTATCCGCGCGCCATCACGCGGCGGCGGATCGACCGGAGCGCGGTGACGGTGCGCGACCGCTTCGAACGCCGCAACCTCGTGCTGAGCGCGCCTGCAGACCCCTCGGTCGCACGCGCGGAACTGCTGCTGATCGGCTCGCCGCTGGTCGAGGATCGCATCGTCAGCGAAGCCCGCTTCCGCACGGCCCTCGCCGAAATCGCAGCGGCCAGCCCCTGCCCGGTCCGCTACCTGCCGCACCCGCGCGTGGATGTCGCCCGGCTCGAACGCAGTCTCGCCGGCACCACGATCACGCTCGAACCCAATCCCGAGGGGCTGATCGCGCACGCCGCGCAGTACCGCTACACCGCGTATGCCGCAGCGGTCTCGACCGGACTGATCGACCTCGGCCGCTACGAGCGCAGCCTCTTCCTGCCCGGCCTGTTCGGGCTCACGCGGATGGCGCGCGTGCTGCGCGGCTGGGCGGCGAACCCCGTCGGGGTGGCGGACGACGCAGGAGGACTGCGACGGTTCGTGGCGGCTCTACCGCGCGACGTACCGTGACTGAAAAGATCGGTCGCGTATCTCACACGGAGGCGGACCACTACCCTCCGTTCGTGCTTGTCGAAGCACGGGCCACCAGCGCTTCGTATTTGGCACGCACTTCGACTTCGCTCAGTGCGAACGGGTTGATTTTAAGCGCGATTCGTAACGCGCCTCGTCACCATCTCCACGATCAGCCCCGCACAGCGCGCGGCGGCATGGCCATCGACCGTGCCGACTTCCTCGCCGACCTTGCCCCAATCGACCGCCTCCGGCACCCCGCCCGCCCGCGCCAGCACGGCGGTGATCTCCCCGGCAGTGCTCGCGACCGGAATGCCGATCCCGGTCAGCCAGGTCTGCTTCTCCGCCTCGGCCGCCTCGGCGAAGGCGGTGGCGGGCACCGGCACGCACACCACCGGCCGGTTCGCCAGCAACGCCTCGAGCATCCCGCTCGAATAATGGCCGATCACCAGATCGGCCTCGGGCAGCACCGTTTCGAGCGGCGCCGCGCCGCGATCCTCGTTCGCCGCAAACGCGAGGCCAGCGCGCAGCACGGCAGCATCGTCGCCCGAGGAGCGCGGATGCGACCGGATCGTCAGCGCGATCGGCCGCGCCGCGGCGGCGGCGTTCAGCCCCGCCGCCAGCACGCGCTCCACCGCGTGCGCCGCCGCCGCATCGACCTTGCCATGCGCCGCGAACGGCTGGACGAGGTACAACACCCTGAGCGGCGCCCCGGCGGGACGCGCATCGCGCAGCCTCGCGAGCGGATCGAAGCGCGGGATGCCGCCGACCACCACCGTCTCGGGCGAAAGCCCCGCCGCGATCCACCGTGCCCGGTACGATTCGGAGGCGGCGATCACCCGGTCGTGCCCGGCCATGCCGTAATCGGGCATCGGCGGCAGCACGCGCAGCAGCCGCGTCGCCAGCGGCGCCGCCAGCGCCTTGGCGCGGAGCAGCCGTGATCGCGGCGCGCCATGACCGATCGCACAGAACGGCCCCTCCTGGAGCAGCACCGTCGCCGCGCCCCGGCGGCGCGCGGCGTGCAACATCGCGGTCTCGATATAGATCCGGTCGTGGCAGGTGACGAGCACGTCGGCGTCCGCGCCGATCAGCCCGGCGGCATAATCGATCATCCGGCGGTACACCGCCTGCCCGCCGCTCAGCACCATGTTGGCCGACCAGCTCGACGTATAGCGTTTCAGCCCACATGCATCGGGGTGCGCACGAAGGATCTCGCCGGGGCCGTCATAGCTGGTGGTGCCGCCGGTGCGCAGGTTGAACGGCTGGGTATCGACGAAGCGAATGGCTTGATCCGGCAAGTATTCCGCCAGCGCCGCCGCCACCGCAGCCAGTGTCCGCCCCGACGACCCGCCCGTTCCCATCAAGATCACCGCCAACGACTGGGTCCTCGCGATTCGGGTTCAAGCCGCGCCCAACCCGGTGTCGTGTTCGATATTGATACGAAACGCCGATGCCATTGCGGGCCGGCATCCATGCGCGAGCGTCTTGAACAAAAAAAGCGGACGTGAGAAGTGGCTACATGCCCGACCGCGAGCCCCGCTGAATGGACGAACTTCGCGATCGCGCACGCGCAGCCGGGTTGTTCGCCCCTGACTTCGTGGCGGCGCTGCTGCTGCTCGCCGCCGGGATCATCCTCGGCGGGTCGTCGCGGCCGTCGGTCGGCAATCTGCTGGTCCAGCTCGCCGCGCTCGGCATCCTGACCTGGCTCGTCATCGGCAGGCGGATCGCCGTGCCCCGGGGCGCGGCGCGGGTCGCCGTCTGGCTGATGCTCGCCATCGCCGCGCTGCCGTTGCTCTACTCGGTGCCGCTGCCCCCGGCGATATGGTCGAGCGTGCCGGGCCGCGACCTCGCGCTGCGCACCTATGCGCTCGCCGGCATCGTTCCGCCGTGGCATGGCCTCGGCCTGCGCGACGGCGTCGGATTGCTCACCGCGCTGCATCTGCTCGCGCCGATCGTGATGTTCCTGATCGCGGTACGCTTGACCACGGTACAGCGTTGGGCGTTGCTCTACGGCTTCCTCGCCGTCACGCTGATCGCGATTCTCGTCGGCTTCGCGCAGGTGCCCGGCGGCGCGTCGCACTCGCTGCATTTCTACGATATCTCCAGCATCAACGGCGCGCTCGGCTTCTTCCCCAACCGCAACCACATGGCGACGCTGATGCTGTGCACGCTGCCGCTCGCCGCCGCCGGCGCGCTGGCGTGGTTCCGCGAACGCGGCGACGAGGCGCGCGGGCTGGCGCTCGGCGGCGCGACGCTGTTCGGGCTGGCGATCGTCGCGCTGGTCGCGACCAGCGCGCGCGCCGGGCTGGTGCTGGCGGTGCCGGTGCTGATCGGCTGCGCCTTGCTCGCACGCATCATGCCGCGCGGCCGCCGGAGCCGCGGCGCCGTACCGACAGTGTTGCTCTGGGGCGCGATCTGCCTCGCGCTGATCGCGGTCGTCGGCGCGCTCGGCCTCAGTTCGGTCGGCAGCAAACTGGTTACGCGCGTGCAGACCGAGGGCGTGGTCGATTCGGATCGTATCGAATTCGCGCGGCTGACGGCGTCGGCGGTCCCGCGCTTCCTGCCGTTCGGCAGCGGCCCCGCCACCTTCCGCCCGGTGTATGCGATGGTCGAGCCGATCGAGGACATGCGCCCCTATTTCATCAACCACGCGCATGACGATTATCTTGAAATCCTGCTCGAATATGGCGTGCCGGGCGCGGTACTGCTGCTCGCGGCGCTGGCATGGCTGGGCTGGGCCGGCATCGCCGCGTGGTTCGATGCCGACGCGCCCGACCGGCCGATCCGCTGCGCGGCGAGCGTCGCGGTCGCGGCGATCCTGCTTCACTCGACCTTCGATTATCCGGTGCGCACCACGACGATCGCGATCGTGCTCGCGTTGCTCGCCGCGCTGATGATGGCGAGCGCGCCGGCGCCGGAAGCGCGCAGCCCCAAAAGAGTGAAACGCCGTACCCGTATTCGAATTGCCTGATCGGGCCACTTTGGCTATGTAATGGGCAAGCTTGGATGCCGCGTGCGGGGCGCTGATCCGGCATAACGTTATGGATCGGGCGCGTTTTGCTTGCGTGGAGGATGCCTCCTTCATGCCGCGCGATGGTGAGCGTCAGTCGCAGGAGTGCTTGATGAGCGTTAAGGTCATTGCCGAGGTCGGCTGCAACCATAAGGGCGAGATGTCGATCGCCAAGGAACTCATCAAGGTCGCGGCGGACTATGCCAAGGCCGATGTGGTCAAGTTCCAGAAGCGCAACAACCGCGAGTTGCTGACCGAACAGCAGTATAACGCGCCGCACCCGAACCCGGCCAACGCTTATGGCGAAACCTATGGCGCGCACCGCGAATATCTCGAATTCGACGTCGATCAGCACCGCGAGCTCAAGGACTATTGCGAGTCGCTCGGCATCGAATATTCGACCTCGGTGTGGGACACGACCTCGGCGCGCGAGATGGCGACGCTCGCGCCCAAATTGCTCAAGGTGCCTTCGGCCTGCAACCTCCACTTCGAGATGCTCGGCGTGCTCGCCAGTGATTTCGACGGTGAGATCCACCTCTCGCTCGGCATGACCACGCAGGCCGAGGAAGAGCAGATCGTCGATTTCTTCCTCAAGAACGGCCGCGCCAAGGATGTCGTGCTCTACGCCTGCACCTCGGGCTATCCGGTCGCGTTCGACGATCTGTGCCTGCTCGAAATCACCCGGCTCACGGAAAAGTTCGGCGACAGCGTCAAGTCGATCGCCTTCTCGGGCCATCACCTCGGCATCGCCGCCGACATGGCGGCGGTCGCGCTCGGCGTGTCGTGGATCGAGCGCCACTTCACGCTCGACCGGACCTGGAAGGGCACCGATCACGCCGCCTCGCTCGAACCCGATGGCCTGCGCCGGCTGAGCCGCGACGCGCGCGCGGTAAGCGCGGCGCTGCGCTACAAGTCGACCGAGATCCTGCCGGTCGAGCAGGTCCAGCGCGACAAGCTCAAGTGGCGCCCCAAGCCCAACGCCGTAAAGGCCGCCTGACCGTCGATGCCGAGAATGTTCAGCGCGTCGCATCCGGCATGAAGCTTCTCTACGTTGGCGACAACAGCGACCGTATCAACTGGGGGTGCCGGGCGACGAGCATCGCGCTGCGGGAACTGCTTGCGCGCGACCATGAGGTCATCGCGGCCGTAACCGGCAAGATGATCGAGGCGCGCTATCCGGTGTCCGACAGGATCGGCGACGCGCTCTACGGCCCGCTCGCGCAAAGGCTCTACCGCAAGAAGCTCCGCAAGCTTCCGGTCGTCGGCGCGGCGGTGCTCGGCCTGCTCGAACGGCTCGGCGATCCGGTCGGCCTGACGCTCGATCTCGACCGCAACATCGACAATATCGATCGTGCCCGCGCCTATTCGCCGTTCGCGCGAGCCTTGTTCGACGCCGTCGAAGCGTGCGATGCGATCGCGGTGAATGGCGAGGGCGACCTGATCTTCACCACCCCGCCGCGCCAGAAATTGCTCTACATCCTCACCGTCTGCCGGCTGGCGCAGACGCGCGGCAAGCCGGTCTATTATCTCAACGCGATGCTGTCGGAATGCCCGATCGACGGCATTCACCAGCCGACCGTCGATGTCGCGGCACGCATCCTCGCTGACAGCGCCGCCGTGGTGGTCCGCGAACCGGCATCCTACGCGTTCGTTCAAGCGCACATGCCAGCGGTGCGCGCAACGATGTTGCCGGACGCGCTGTTCACGTGGCGCTATCATTTCACCCATTCGGACCGCCCGGCGCGCCCAGCGATCGAACGACTGCTCCCCTTTTTCGAACATACCGGCCATGTGCCGCCCAAGGTCGCCTCCGGGGCATATGTCGCGATCAGCGGGAGTTCGCTGGCAGCGCGCGATCCGGCGCGCGCACGATCGACCTACACCAACATGGTGCGAAAACTGAAGGCGGTCGGCGTCCCGCTGCTGCTGATCCCGACCTGCGGCGGCGACCGGTTCCTCATCGACGTCGCCACCGATACCGGCGTCGAATTGCTCCCGCTGGAAACGCCGATCCTGGCCGGTGCCGCGATCCTGGCAAACGCGCGGGCGTTCGTCTCGGGGCGCTGGCACCCCTCGATCATGGCCGCGCTGGGTGGAACGCCGTGCGTGTTCCTCGGCTCGAACTCGCACAAGACGCTGAGCATCCAGACCCTGTTGGAATACGCGGACCCGCGCGAATTCAGCGCCTTTCCGTCGGACGACGATGTGGAAACGATCGTGCGGCAGACGAGAGACCTGCTCGCGGCAGGCGATACGCGCCGAGCGCAAATTCTCGACGTCTCGAAGCGCCTCGCCGCCGATGCGGCACAATGTCTGGACCTTTTGGAGACGCGGCCGTGATGCAGCGGGCGGCAACACCGCTCCTCCACCACCGCCGCGACATCGATGGACTGCGGTCACTGGCGATCGTGCCGGTGCTGCTGTTCCACGCCGGGCTCGGCCTGCCGGGCGGGTTCGTCGGGGTCGATATCTTCTTCGTGATCTCGGGCTACCTGATCTCGTCGGTACTGTTCCGCAGCGCCGCTGCCGGGCGGTTCTCGATCCTCGGCTTCTACGATCGCCGCATCCGCCGCATCTTCCCGGCGCTGATCGCGGTGCTGGCCGCGACCACGCTCGCCGCGCTGGTCATCCTGCTGCCGTCGGAGCTGTATTCCTACGGCTGGTCGCTGCTGTGGGCGGTGCTGTTCTCGTCGAACATCTGGTTCTGGAAGACGACCAACTATTTCGGCGATCCCAACATCGATCTGCCGCTGCTGCATACGTGGTCGCTGGCGGTGGAGGAGCAATTCTACATCCTCTGGCCGCTGGTGGTGCTGGTGCTCGCCAAGCTGCCGCGCCGCGCCGCGCTCGCCATCGTGCTGATCGCTTTGGTGGCGTCGCTGCTGCTGTCGCAGTGGCTGACGGTGAAATCGCCGACCAGCGCCTTCTACATGCTGCCGTCGCGAAGCTGGGAACTGCTGATCGGCGCAACGTTGGTGCTGCTGCCGCCGCCTGCGCCGCGCCATCACCGCTGGCTGGCGATCGGCGGCGTCGCCGGTCTCGCGCTGATCGCCTATGCTGTGGTGTTCTTTTACGATTCGATACTCTTCCCCGGCTTCGCGGCGCTGGTGCCGTGCCTCGGCACCGCCCTGCTGCTCTACGCCGGGCAGGCGGATGGCCCGGCGACCCGGCTGCTGACGTGGTCGCCGCTGGTCGGGATCGGGCTGGTCTCCTACTCGCTGTATCTGTGGCACTGGCCGATCCTGTCGCTGTCACAGCTCGCGCTCAGCCGCCCGCTTTCGACGGTGGAGGCGGTGGCCGCGCTCGTCGCATCGCTGCTGCTGGCGATCCTGTCGTGGCGCTATATCGAACAACCGTTCCGGCAAGTGCGGGACCGCGACGTCGCCACGCAGCGCCGTACCGCCGCGACGGGCGTAGCCGCGATGGCGGTGGTCGCTGCTGTCGCCGGCGTGCTGGTGGCGGCGAAGGGCCTGCCGCAGCGCCTGCCACCGCTCGCCCGCCAGTACGATACGGTATCGAAGTCGCTCCCGCATCGCGCGCTGCCCGGCTGCGGGCTGGTCGGGCCGACCGTATCGGCCGCGGTAATGCGGCCCTGTCTTGCCCCCGCCAACCCTGAACCGAGCATCGTCCTGTGGGGCGATTCGCATGCGCTGCAAATGAAGGACGCGCTCGCGGCGCAACTCGAGGCGCGTAGCCTCACTTTGCGCAGCATCACCAAGAACGGCTGCGCGCCGTTTGCCGGCGCGATTCAGCTCGATCAGGTCGGCGATCGCAATGATGCGTGCGCGGCGTTCAACAACGCGATTCTTGCCGGCATCGTCGCCGATCCGGCGATCGGCCACGTCTATATCTCGGGGCGCTGGGGCAAGTTCCTCGGCCCCGGCGGCGGTGGCACCACCAACGGCTATCTCCAGCTTCACCCCGGCGAGCCGATCGACAGCGCGACCAGCCGCCACGCCTTCATCGTCTCGGTGCGCGGCATGATCGTTCGGCTTCGCCACGCCGGCAAAATGGTGACGCTGATCGGCCCGACGCCCGAATTCGCCGTATCCGCGCCCAAATGCATGGCGCGCGCCGCCTGGCGCGGCGACGATTCCCAGCATTGCGAGGCCGATCTCACCACGCGCCGCGAAATCCCTGAGGCGAACACGATCCTGCGCACGCTCGCCGCGCAGACCGGCGCCGAATATGTCGACGCGCTCCAGCGGCTCTGCACCGGGCTGCACTGCGGGACCGGCATCGGCAAGACGCTGTTCTTCCGCGACGAGAATCATGTCAGCGCCGCCGGCGCGCGCCACGTCCTCGCCGCACAGGCGCGATAGCCGGGAAGACGGTCATGCGCCTCGCAAAGGACATCTGGCACCCGCTGATCATACCACTGCCGCTGGCCGAGATCGTCGCGCGCGGCACGCTCGAAGGCCTGCCGCTGCACTGGGCGCCGGGTCTCGAAAGCCTGCGCTTTCAGGCCGATCCGTTCGGCTATTGGCGCGGCGGGCTGCTGTACGTGTTCGTCGAGACGTTCGACTATCGCCACCCGGTCGGCACGATCGATGTATTGGTATTCGACGCGGCATATCGCTTCGTCGAGCAGCGCCCGGTGCTGCGCGAGCCGTGGCATCTGTCCTATCCGGTCGTGTTCGATGCCGAGGGCGAAACCTGGCTGATGCCAGAGGCGAACCAGTCGGGCCGCCTCACCCTCTACCGTGCGGTCGCCTTCCCCGATCGCTGGGAGCCGGCGCTCACCATCACCGTCGATCCCGCGCCCGTCGATGCGACGCCGCTGTGGCACAAAGGCCGCTGGTGGCTGTTCTACACGTCGACCGCACATGGACAGGACGGAATGAGCGCGCTCAACATCGCCTTCGCCGATCGGCTCGCCGGGCCGTGGACCCCGCATCCCGCCAATCCGGTGCGGACCGGCCGCGCGAGTTCGCGCCCCGGCGGCACGCCCATCGTCACCGCCGACGGGCGAATCCTGCTGCCGGTGCAGGACTGTTCGCGCACCTATGGCGGCGCGGTCACGCTGCTGGAGATCGAGACGCTCGACGAGACTCGCTTCGCCGCGCGCGCTGGCACCCGCTTCACCGCTCCGCTCGCCGCCGCGCCGTTCGGCGCCGGGCTGCACACGCTCTCGGCGGCGGGACCGGCGACTCTGGTCGACGTCAAGCGCATGACCGTCTCCGCCGAGGGGCTGATGCTGCGCCCCAAACGCGAGCTCAACCGGCTGCTCGGCCGCGCTTGAGCAACCCCGGTGAACCCCCTATTGGACGAGCATGGTCCTCGCGCGCTGCGTCCCCGGTCTCGCCCCATCGTGACCAGACACCCGTGACACCCGCAAAACGCCTGTGCATCGTCGGGGGCTCGACGCGCGACCCCGGCGGCGTCGAAATCTTCTGCGCCCGCGCGCTCGAGGCGGTGCGGACGCATTGGCAGGCGTGCGATGTCCTCTGGTTGCAAGCCCATAGCGGCCATCTCAATCCCGCGCGCCTGCCGCGCTTCCTGCGCGCGCTGAACGCGTTCCGCCGCGCCAACCGCGTGCCGATCGACGTGCTGTGGCTCAACGCCGCCAATCTGCCCGATCTGCTGTTCGTGCTGCTCGCCAAGGCGCTCGGCATCCGCGTGCTGGTGACGCTGCATCTCGGCGCGAACAGCCGCTTGCAACGCATCGCCGTACTGCGCTGGCTGTCCCGCACGCTGGCCGCGCGCGCCGACCGGATCGCCCTGCTGTTCGACGGGCAGGACGCCGAGATCGACCTGCCCGCGCATGTGCCGCGTTCGACGATCCGCACCTTCCTGCCGCCGGAGAGTTTCACGCCCCCCGCCGCGCTACCCACCGAGCCCGCGCTGCGGCTGATCCACGCCGGCCGGCTCTCAGAGGGCAAAGGCAGTCTCGCGATCGTCGATCTGTGCGCCGCGCTGGACCGCGCCGGGGTGCCCTTCACCGCGCGGATCATCGGACGCGGTGACGAAGCGTTGATGCAGGAGCTTTACGCCCGCATCGAAGCGAACGGCCTCAAGCCCCACATCGCTTTGTCCGACTGGCTCGATGGCCCGGCATTGATCGCCGCGCTGGGGGACGCCGACATCCTCGTCCACCTGTCGCGGCTCGACAGTTTCCCGCTGATCGTGCTCGAAGCGATGGCCGCCGGCACGCTCCCGATCGCGATCGACATGGCTGGCGTGCGCGCGATGACCTCGGCCTATGACGGCCATCTCGTCGCCCCGGACACAGCCGTCGCCGACGCGGAAGCCTGGCTCGAAGCCAACCGTCTCGACGATCTGCGCCATCGCGGCGCCGCGATGGGCGCGCGCGTTCGCGAGGATTATAGCTGGGCGGCCTGCGTCGCGACGCTCGCCGCCGCGATCGATGCTATGGAGCCGGCGGCAACCGCGTGAACGCGACCGAGGCGAGCGGCCGCGTCGGCGGCACGCGCCGCCGGAACAGCCCGCCGATCAGCCCGACTGCAAGCGCGTTCCACATCGCGAACGAATACAGCCCGAGCGCGAGCGATCCGCGCCGCCACCCAAGCCACGCGACCGGCACGATCACCAGCGCCGCCGCAACCACCGGCGCGCGCCACAGCGCAAGCACCAGCGACAGCCACCAGCCTGCGATCACCACCGCCTTGCGGACATGCCCGAGCCGTCGCACGACCAGCCCGAAATGCGGCTTGCCGATGCTCGCGCGCAGCACCTCGCCCGCGCCGCCCATCTGCCCCGAGGTGAGCCGGTACAGCAGCAGCCGATAGCCGTTGCCCGAATGGCCGCGATGCTCGACCGCCGGCACGTCGATCCGCACCAGCGTCCAGCCACGGCTGGTCAGCCGCGCGGCGAGATCGAACTCCTCGAACGAATGGAGGTTGCGATCGGAGAAATAGCCGACCTCGCGAATCGCGCGCATCCGATACACCCCGCCGCCATCGAGCCGATCGACCGGGCCGGCGCGGCGATGCGCCTCGCGTGCCATCGCGGCAGCGCGGATCTGGAACTCCTCGGCCTCGAGATTGCGCTCGATCACTTGCCCACCGACGCCCGCGACATCGGGATTCGCGTCGAGATACGCGAGGCTCGCCTCGATAAAGCCCGGCACCAGCGTCATGTCGCCATCGATCAGGCAGAAATAGTCGGCATCGAGATGCTGGAAGGCGAGTTGCGCGCCGGCGCCGCACGATCGTTCGTCGCGATTGGCGAGCTGGACGACCACGACCGGCAGCCTGCGCGCGATCTCGACGGTCGCGTCGCTCGAACCGCTGTCGGCAAGCAGCACCGTGCCGCCATAAGGTTCGACAGCGGCGAGCGCGCTGCGCAGCGCCGCCTCGATCTTGGTCGCCTCGTTGAGCGCCTTGATGCCGATCGCGATTTTCATGGCGTGGGTGATAGCGTGGGCGAGGCGGCGCGCCCATACCACAGCCGCGCCGCGCGCAGGATCAGCGCCGCGCACACCGCATCGCCGAGTGCAACGCCGAGAATCGACCACAAAGGCGGCGCGATCAGCAGCAGCGCCGCGACCGCCGCGACCGAGACGAACGCCGACCACAGGCTCGCCAGCGCGAGCGGCCGGAACGCGCCGCCGGCCTGAAGCAAAGTGCCATCGGGAATCCGCACCACCCGGAACAGCGCTGTCGTCATCCACAACGCCGCGCCGATCGCGAGCATGTGCCGGTGATATTGCGGCGGATAGATCAGCCGTGGATCGAACCACAACAAAGCGGCGGTGGCGACGGCGGTACCAAGCCAGCTTAGCAGCAGGATCGCGCGGAACAACCGCACCGCGTGGCGCGCCTCGCCGAGATCGTCCGCACCGATCGCCCGCGCGATCCGGGACCGCTCGAACTCGGTCAGAGCATTGAAGATGACCGTGATCGGCCGGATCAGAATCGCCGCCGCCGCCAGCGGCGCGAACGCGCCCGCACCGAGGAAGCCGGTGACGAGATAGGCATGCGCGTTGACGGTCGCCTCGGACGTCACCACGCCGAGCAGCGACCAGCGGCCATGCGCGCGCCACACGCTGCGATAGTTGGCGAGATGCGCCGGGCTGAACGCGGCGATCTGCTCGACGAGAACGGCGGGGCCGAAGGCGAGCAACCCCGCCACCGTCGCGACAAGGAACACCGCAAAAGCGCCGCCAGTGCCGCGCACGACGCCAGCAAACAGCAGCGCGGTGCCGATCAGCAGCACGACGCTATAGAGCAGGTCCGATCCGCTCACGCGGCGTTGCTGCGCGCGCGCATAGCCGAGCGCGCGCGCGAACCCGCGCAGCAGCGCGAGCGCGGCGAAGGCGGCGAACAGCGCAACCGCATCCCAGCCCTCGCCAACGGCGCGCGCGACCAGCGCGAACGGCAAGGCCGCGAGCAGCACGCCGCACAGATTGGCGGACAGCATGGTTCGCGCCGGATCGTCCACACCCTCGTCGCGGGCTGCGCTAAGCACCAGCGGCAGCGGCGCCCAGAACAAGGCGGACCAGATCGCCGAGCCGAGCTGCGCCGCGATCAGCAGGAACGAGAAGCGCCCGAACCCCGCCGGATCGACCTGCCGCAACAACACCAGCGACAGCAGGAATTGCGCACCGGCCGAGCCGACCGGCCCGGCCAGCGCCAGCGCGTAGCGCAACAGATCCCCGGTGAGCGCCGGGCCGCGGTCAGCGCGTGCCACGATCCGGCACCCGTTCACGCCGCCCGGCGCGCGAGCGCGTCACGCGCTCCGGTAATATTCGGCGTATTTGCGCGAGTAATAATACAGGCCACCGACCGATTCGGCGCCTTGGCCGACCATCGAATAGACCATGCCGATCGGGTTGCTGCCGTCGGCGCGAAGCCAGTTGACGGCCGAGGAGGCTGCCGAGGCGGGCGTCTCATCCCACTTCACCACCATGATCGTCGCGTCCGCCAGTACCGCGAGGAAGCGGCCGTCGGCGAGACCCATCAGCGGCGGCAGATCGAGCACGATATGATCGTAGCGACCGCGCAGCGTATTGAGCAGATTTTCCATCGCGCCGCCGCCGAACAGATCCTCCGAGCTGAAATAGCGCGACACGACGAGCAACTGGTCGAGCCCCGGCACGTCACCCGGCAGGATCGCCTCGTCGAGTTGCGCGTCGCCGTGGATCACTTCGACCAGACCGACGCGCGGCGGCGCGCCCTTGACCATGCGCTGCATGACCGCGCGACGAACGTCGCACTCGATCAGCAGGGTCTTGGCGTTCGCGATCGCGAGCGTGCGCGCGAACGCGAGCGCGGTGGTGCTCTTGCCTTCGCTCGGCAGCGCCGAGGTGAGCGCGATCACCTTGGGCGCGGCCTGGCCGCGCACGCCCAGCACCGCGGCGCGGACGATGCGCAGCGATTCCGAGAAGAACGAGGTCGGCTCGGTGATGAGCAGATCGGCCGGGTTGACGCCCT
Organism: Sphingomonas panacis; assembly: GCF_001717955.1. Taxonomy (NCBI): domain Bacteria; kingdom Pseudomonadati; phylum Pseudomonadota; class Alphaproteobacteria; order Sphingomonadales; family Sphingomonadaceae; genus Sphingomonas; species Sphingomonas panacis. Next base: position 1,606,657 of record NZ_CP014168.1, on the reverse strand, counting down.
TGGCGACCTTGGGGATCGCCGCGAGCATCGTCAGGCCGAGCGTGCGGTCGGCGTCTTCCGCCGAGCGCAAGGTGCCCGACATCAGTTCCTGCACCGCGATCGTGGCACCGCCGGCGATCAGACCGAGCACCAAAGCGGCGACATAGAAGAGCGGCTTGTTCGGGCTGGTTGGCCGTGACGGCGCCTGCGCGACCTCGACGATCTGCGCCTGCGCCAGCGACACACGCGCCGCCTGCATGCTGTCGAGCGCCATCTGCGACATGCGATCATAGAGCGCACGCTTGGCGGTCGCCTCGCGCTCGAGACCTTCGGCGATCACCGCGTTGCGGGTATCGCCGGCACGCCGCGTTTCGAGCTGCCCCATCGACTCACGCAAACTCGCGACGCGTGCTTGCGTGGACGCGGCGGTGGCGGTCAGCGCGGAGATCACACGCCGCGTCTCGTTCTGAAGCTGCGCATCGACTGCGGCAAGTTGGTCGCGCACGCGCAGCGTCTCGGGGTGCTTCTCGCCGTAACGAACCTGGATTTCGCCGAGGTTGCGCACGATGTCGGAACGCTGGCTGCGCAATGCCTGCACCGTCGCCGAATTGAGCACGACACCGACCGAGTCGCGACTGCCATGCGCCATCTGCGTGCGCGCGGCATCGAGATCGGACCGTGCCGCCGCCGCATCGGCTTGCGCCTGAGCGAGCGAGCCGGCGAGCGGGGTGATCTGCTGGTCGACGATCGTACTGCCGTTCGCGCCACCGCCGTCGCTTTCGACGATCCCCGCCTTAGCGCGGTAATCGGCGACTTGCGCGTCGGCATTGCGCGCATCGTCGGCCAGTTCCTTCAGCCGACGCTCAAACCATTGCGACTGGCGTTCGGCGGTGCCGGCCTTGTTGCCGGTCTTGGCGTCGATATAGCCCTGCGCGAACGCGTTGGCGAACTTGGCGGCCTTGATCGGATCGGCCGAGGTGAAGCTGATGTCGAGGATGTAGGTCAGCTTTTCGCGGGAAACGTTCAGCTTCTTGAGGAGCGCGGCGGCAAGCACGCTCTCGCGATCGGACGCCGTCGTAAGACCAGGTCCGCCCCCCTGCAAGGCCTTGGCGAATTCGGGATCGCGATCGAGGTGGAACTGCCGCACGATCGCGCGCGCGATCGTCGGCGATTGCACCGAGGCGACCTCGGTGTCGATCGCTTCCGGGGTCAGTTCGGCCTTGCCGTCCGCCGATTTGGTGGCGAGCGGGTTGAGCGACGGATCGATTCGCACCTTCGCCGTCGAGGTGTAGGAGACCGGCAGGAACTGTACCGCGACGATCCCCAGCACCGCCACCGCCGCGAACACGACAAGCAGCAGCAGCCACCGACGCATGACGGTGTCGCGGACCATCTGGATGATATCCGCAAGCTGCGCTTCGGACTCACCGGCTTCCTGTCTGACTTCCATAAGCGTCCTGTTATCCTGCTAGAAGCGTTCTGTCCCGGGAAAGTATTAGATCCGGAACGTCAACCCCACCTCGCCCCGTACTTCGTCGTAACCGCTGCCAAGTACGCCCGATGTTGCGCTGCGATTGCTGTAACTGAGCGAACCATCGAGCACCACCTTGCGCGAGGACAAATACCGTGCGCCAGCGCCGAGCCGGTACGCATTCGCATTCTGTCCGGTACGGACATAATTCTGTCGAGAATATTCACCGGTCGCGTTCACCAGAATGCCGCGCCAGACCTCCCGATCGACTCGCGTGCTGACACGGTTGTCCCAATAGGCGCCACTGATGCCCAGACTGGTAATCTCGATCGAGCGACGCGCGCCCAAGGTGACGGTCGTCAGTCGCGATGGAAAGAGTTCGAGCCTGCCCTCGAGCGACACGCCGCCGACCGGCTTGTAGAGCGCAGCCTCGAACGTCTGGCGGGTATAGCCGACGCCGAGCGACCCGCGGACCTTGCCCGGCAAATCGAAGTTGATCCCGCCGAGTGCGCGAAGCCCATCCGAATCGAGGTTGGGCACGCCGGGGCTTAATTCGGTCTTGAAGGCCTGGTTGGCGAAGGAACCCTGCGCGAAGAAGGCAAGGCTAGGCGATAGGGCGTATTCGAACTGGCCGGTGACACGTGCGATGTTCCGGTCGCGGTTCGACTGGTCGCGCGTTTCACCGTCCAGCAACGGCAATGGTTGAAAACGAAACGATGCGTAATCGACGGCCAATGTCGTGCGGGTCCGCCCGACCTGATTGACGCCGCGCACACTCACGAAATCACGGCGATATCGGGAAATCGCTGCGACCGTCGGCGTCACTTCTCCGGAAAACTGGCTTTCGTTCGCCTGCGTCGAAATCTCTTCGACCGTAACGGAACTGAACCGCCCAAGATCCACCCGCCCCCGCACATCGCTTTGCCATGTCGCCTCGTTGCGACGCGACTGACCGATATATTGGCGGAACGTGCCCGTACCGGAAACCAGCAGCTCGTGCCGGTTCCACCGCGAGATCAACGTCGCGCTCGGTGTTGTCGAGATGAAGGCGGAGGCGGTCGGCTCGGCGGTGTAATAGGTGTTGCTGGTCGCGCCGCCGCCGGACTGGATCGACGGCAGCAGATTGAACGATCCGATGCGAATCCCGACCGGGTCGAACGCCCGGCGCGGCAGTTCGACCACGCTCTGGTTGCGCCCGCGGTTGAACCCCGGCGGCACCACCGGCGGCAACAGCAGCGATTCGCCGACCTGCGCGCGCGCGGGAACGATCGCGCACGCCGGCACGGCCGCGCACAGCAGGAGGCGCCACCCCCGATTCACCGATTTGGCGGACACGGTCATGAGCCCCCGGACGCTCCCGCACCGCAACACGCCAGGATGCGCGCCGAAGCGCCGCACGCCCAGGCGGAGCGGTGGCATCTTCCTTCGGGAGCCAAACGCAATCCCATCAACCCGCGTCTCCCTGAACGATCGTCACCGCACATGCGGCAAGACCAGCACTCTCCCGATCGACCGATCAGAAGAAGCGCTCTCCGACGCGAATCGTATCGCCCGGATATACCCGCAGATCCGGCGTGAGCTGGTAATTCTCCTCCACCGTCGCGCCCTCACGCCGGATGTGAACGATGTAGCGGTCGGCGCGCGGGGTGAACCCCTGCGCGGTCGCGATCGCGTTGAACGCGGTCAGGCCGATCGAATAGGGGAACTGGCCGGGTGCGGTGACTTCGCCGAGAATGAAGAACGGACGGAAGCCGGTGACTTCCATGTTGACCTGCGGGCTGCGCAGATAGCCGTCGCCATAGCGCGCCTGCGCTTCGGCGGCGACTTCCTCGACCCGGCGCCCGACAGCCGGCGTCGCGCCGATCAGCGGCAACGCGACGGTGCCGTTCGGCCCGACCGTGAACTCGCCCGACATGTCGGGCTCGCGAAACACCGTGAGACGCACCTTGTCACCGATTCCCAGCCGGTAATCGGTGACGACGGCGCGGTTGGAGACGTAACGGTCACCGGTCGAGATGACCTCCGCACCCCTGCCTCCGCACGCCGCCAACAACGCGCAGACGCACAACAACATCGCTGATCGGATACCCACTTAAGCTCCCTTCACACGGCTCTGCGGCGCGGCTTGTGCTGTGCAACATCTGACACAGGCGCGGCTGTCAGGCAATATGCGCGGCCCCGCCACACGTCAGTTCGTCGCGTAAAGCCCCGCCGATCCGAGGAATTTCGATGATGTACCGGGACGCGCCGCAATACAGGCACCGTAAAACGCCGAACATCTTGCACGATATTCGGCGTCGCGGTGCTCACGTCCTCTGTTCCCGCCACACGATATCGATCGCAACCCCGTCCAAGCACGATCAATCGAGGCATGCCGCGCTGCGACATAATTGTTGCGGTACCGGGACGATCGTTGAGCGGCCCGGCGAACAGCCGGCCATTGGCGAGATCGCGCTCGTCGACCCCCGCGAACGGGTCGGAACGATCGAGCATCGTGCCCGGCGCGCGGCGTGACCCCAAAACCGAGGCGAAAGGCCGCGACAGGCACCGAAGCGCAGCCGCCCCAGCCGCCGCCGCGCCGCACCCAGAGTCGAGCGTCCTATCACCTGTCGCACCTCCGTAGCCGAGCCATCGTCGCCTTAAAGCGCAAAGTGATCGACGGCCAGCCGATTCCGCATTGCAGCGCACATCTTAAAAGATAACGAAAATGTCATTTACCCATTTGACGTGAGAAGAACCGGCAAGCATACTTCGAATCGTCGCTACGCGTTCCTGTGCGGCGAGTAGATCTCGCGTCTCGCATTTCCCGATATCGACCCATCGCAAGGCGCATGATCTGCGCGGAGGTGATCGTTATGGAGCACGCATCTTTGATGGATCGCGGCTGGCAGCGCATAGTGCAGACCGCATCTTTGTACCGGGCGACGGCATGACGGGATTGGTGCGGCAGATCGGGCGCGCACGCGCCCATGCGCGCGACGACGATGACGATGCCGTCCTGGCGTGGCAGCCGCACCGAACGGCCCCGGCCACGGGCCGCGCCCCGCGCCGGTCGCTCATCATTCTCGGCATTCGCGGTGTGCCAGCGACACACGGCGGCTTCGAGACCTTCGCGGACCGGCTCGCGCGGCACCTGAGCGCGCGCGGATGGGATATCACCGTCTACTGCCAGGGCTCGCCGACCGGGCGGCGCGAGGAGGATATGTGGGAGGGCGTCCGCCGCATCCACATCCCCGTTCACGCCGGTGCTGCATGGGGAACCATCGAGTTCGACATCCGCGCGGCGGCAGACGCGCTCAGACGCCCCGGCACGATCCTGACCTTGGGCTATAATACCGGCTTCCTGAGTGCGTATCTGCGCACGCGTGGCCGGGTGAACCTCGTCAATATGGACGGGCTGGAGTGGAAGCGCGCCAAATATTCCGCGCCCGCGCGCGCCTTCCTCTGGATCAACGAGCGGCTCGCCGCCCGCGCGGGCAACACGCTCATCGCCGATCATCCGGCGATCGCCGACCATCTCGCCAGCCATGTGTCGCCAGAAAAGATGATCGTGATTCCCTATGGCAGCGATCGGCTGCTCGACATGTCGGCCGCGCCGCTCGCCGGTCTCGGGGTGGAGCCGGGCGGCTTCTTCACGCTGATCGCGCGCCCCGAGCCGGAGAATTCGGTGCTGGAGATCGTGCGCGCCTTCTCGCGCCGGCGGCGCGGCCTGAAATTGCTGGTGCTCGGCGCCTACGATCCCGCCATCCCCTATCACGCGGCGGTGCTGAATGCGGCGGGGCCGGAGGTCGTCATGCCCGGCGCGATCTACGACCGGCGCATCGTCGATGCGCTGCGGGTTCACAGCATCGCCTATCTGCACGGCCATCAGGTCGGCGGCACCAATCCGTCGCTGGTCGAAGCGCTCGGCGCGGGCAACGCGATCATCGCGCACGACAACCGCTTCAATCGGTGGGTGGCGGGCCGGGCGGGGCTGTATTTCGCCTCGGAGGACCAGATTTCCGACCATATCGACCGGCTGGTCAGTTGCGAGGCGCTGCGCGTCGAATTGCGCGCGGCGGCGGTGACGCGGTGGCGGGCGGCGTTCACCTGGGACAAGGTGCTGTCGGGGTATGAGCAGCTGATCGAAGCGTGGTCGCAGCGCAGCTCATATGCCGGCGATGCGCGCAATCAGCGCAGCCTGTTCGGTAATGCCATCTTCGCCGAACAGGCTGCGCACGCCTGAACGTCCCGCCGGCGGATACGGGTCGGCGAGCGCCGCGACCACGGCGCGGGCGAACGGCTCGGCATCGTCGTGGATACGGAACTGCCCCGCCACCTCGGGCGCAAAGCCCTGCGCGCCGACCGAGGTGGTCACGATCGGCGCATCATAGCGCAGCATGTCGATCGACTTCACGTTGACGCCGCTGCCCGACAGGATCGGGTTGACCAGCACGCGCCCGTTGCAAAGCACATCGTCCGCACTCGGCGCATTGGCAATGAGGTCGATATCCGGCGCTTGCACGAACAGCGCCAGCGCCGCCGGCCCGGGATCGGCGCCCGCAAAGGCGCAGCGTATGCCGGGGCGCAACGCGCGCAGATGCGGCATCACATCGCTGACGAACCACGCGATCCCGCGCAGATTGTTGGGCAGCCGCAGGTTGCCGATATAGGCAACGTCCCAGCGCTTTTCGGCAGGCGGCAGACGTGTGACCGCGCGGTCTCCCGAAAACACCGTCGGCGCCCACGAAATGCGCGCGATGCCGCGCCGCTTCCAGTACGCGACGTCGTCGGCGGAGATATCGAAGGTCCACGCTGCGCGCCGGAGCAGCCCTTCCTCATACCGCTTGAGCCCGAAGCGCGCGATGCTCCACGCGAGCCGCGAGCGCAGGTCGCGCGTGGCTGCGGCCTGCTGCGCGAAATACAGATGTTCGATATTGTGCCCGCGCACGATCACCGGCACCCCGCACGCCCGCGCGAGCGCCTCACCGCCAACGCCGCCATAAATGCCGTCGAGCACGATCGCGGCGGGGCCGAACGCTTTGGCCTCGGCGATCAGCCGCGCCTGCGTAGCCGCATCGGGCACGCGCGCGGCGACATGGCTGGGGTAGCGCCACAGCCGCGCCAGCCGCCGCGCGAAGGCGGCGGGGCTGTGCGCGATCGGCAGGATATCGATTGCCTCGAATACGTCGCGCAGCGCATCGACATCGGCGGCGGTGGCGGGCGCATCCAGCGGCGAGCGCCAGCAGATCAGCCGCAGCCGCCAGCCGCGCGCGGCGAACGCACGCCAGCGGTGATACTGATCGACCTTGTGCCCATAGGTCGGCGGGCAGGGCAGATCGCTGGTCAGCACGATCAGGCGCTTGCCGCTCATCGCGTGTCGATCGCAGCGAGGAAGGCGGCGGCGGCGCGGTCCCAGGAGAAAAGTTCGGCCTGCGCGCGCCGCTGCGCCGCATCCGGCGCCGGAACCGGCGACGCAGCGAAATGCCCGGCGATCAGCCCGGCGAGCGTCGTCACGGCGTCCTCAGCCTCGGGATCGAAATAGCGGACGAGATCGCCGCCGACCTCGGGCAGCGCGGTCCGGTTCGAGGCGATCGTCGGGATGCCGAACAACGTCGCATCGAGCAGCGGCAGGCCGAACCCCTCGGCCGCGCTCGGATAGACGAACAGGCTGGCGCCGCGATACACAGCGATCAGTTCGTCCTCGGGCAGATGGCTGCGCAGGTCGATGCGCGGATCGCGCGGCATCGCGAAGCCGAACCCGGCATCGACCGCGCCGACGATCACCAGCCGCACGTCGGCCGGGTCGGCCAAACGGAACGCGTCGATCAACAGCCCGACATTCTTGCGCCGCTCGATCCGCCCGACCGTCAGGATATAGCGCGGCGATGCCGGTTCGGCGCGATCATAGGCCGACGGCGAAAACGACGGCCCGTTCAGCACCACGCGCAGCCGCTCGGGCGGCACCCCGAAGCGCGCCTCCACCGCCGCGCGCGTATCCTCGCTGACGGCGAGCACCACGCCCGCGCGCCGGATCGCCAGCGCGCCGAACACCCGCATCCGCAGCCGCATCGCCAGCGGAAAATAGCGCGGGTGGGTGAGCGGCAGGATATCGTGGACGAACACGGCATGCCGCCCGGCGAGCGGCGCGATATATTGAAACACCCCGATGGTGACGCCGTCGCGCCGGAACAGCCGGGGGAACTCCAGCAGCCGCCGCACCGCGCCCCGCGCCGGCAGCGCAACATATTCGAACGCCTCGACCCCGACCGCCGCCCGCGCCGTCACCGGATCGTCCGCATAAACGATCAGCCGCCGCGTGCCGATCCGCCCGCCCAGCGCGCGCAACAAATTGGTCAGCGTCGAGCGCGTGCCCTGATATTTGCCGGTCAGCACATGCGCGTCGACGCCGATCGTCACGTCATCGGTCATCACCGCGCCGCCAGCGCGGCGATGATGCGTTCGCGCGTGTCGGGCGCGAGCCGCTCGGTCGATTGCAGCAGCACGCCGATATGATGCGGCTGCCAGTCGGCGAGAAATCGCTCCTCTTCACCCGGCAGCGACAGCGCGTAATTCCACGAGTTGAGCGTCAGGCTCTCGGGCGTGCGCGCGTGGCCGTCGCCGCGTTCGACATGATCGATGAACACCCCATAAGCCATATATTCCGAAAACAGCGGCTCGCGCCCGACCGCGACCTGCCACGGCAAACCCGTCGTGCGCGCGATCCGCGCCTGCAGCCGCAGCAAGGTATCGCGCCGCCACGAGATGATGTTGCCGACATAATCCGCGCCATAATAGGCTTGCGGTTCGATCCCGAGCAGCCGCCCGACGGTACGGCTCCACGCGCCTTGCGCCGGCTGGTCCGCGCCCAGCCCCGGCTTGTGGACGAAGCGCACCGCATCGCCTTGCCGGAACAGCGCCGCGTCCATCGGCCGCAACAGCCGCACATCGCTGTCGATGAACAGCAACAGCTCGGCATCGCAGATCCGGTCGGCGCTCAGCTTGACGATCTGCTGGATGATCCACCCGCTCACCCGCCACCGGCCCGGCACCACCCACCCTTCGCGCAACGCTCGGCCGGTGAACGGAAGCCGCGCAGGCAACGGCAGCTTGAAGAAGCCGCGCGGCAGCACGTCCTCGATGACCGTCACCGTCCGGCGCGGCCCGTTCAGGTCGGCGAACAGCCGATACTGGCCACGCGGCACGACGAGATAATGGTGGATGTCCGCCCCCACGAACGCATCGACCGACGCGCACAACCCCCGCACGATCTCCAGATCGTTGCGATAGGTCGGCGTGATGATCGCCGCCTTCATCGCCCCAGCACGCCCAGAAACGCCGGCACCAGCAGCCGGTTGCCCGCTGCGCTCAGATGATGCGCATCATAATAAATCGGCTTGCCGTCGCGATAGCCGTCGCAGAACCGCGCGCCGCACAGCACCGGCAGCGGGTCCCAAAGCCGCACCCCCGGCAGGTCACGCCGGATCGCCACCAGCGCCGCCAGCGGCCGGCGGCGGCGCGCCTCGGCCTCGGCGCGCGGCACGTGCCAGCCCGGCCGGCAATAGCCGCTCCCGCGGTTGAACCAGTCGGCGCAGCGGAACAGCGCGGTCGGCATCACCGGCTTGGGCGCCTCGACGATCACCGTCACGCCGCGCCCCAGCACCGCCCGCAGCCGCGCCTCGGACTCGGCGATCCGCGCCTCCCCGGCATCGCGCAGCGCCGCGCCATCCCACAGCGTGCGGTAGAGCGGCGTATACAGCCCCGGCAAAAACACCACATCGCCCGACCGCGCGGCGGCGCGCACCTCGGCCAGCGCCCGCGCGCGGAACGCCGCGCAGCCCGGCGGCAGCACGGCATCGTCGACATCGATCACCCGGCACCCGCCCGCCGTATAGAGATCGACCGGCATCCCCCGCGCCGCCACCTCATGCAGCAGCAACGCATAGGCCCCCGCATGCGAATCGCCGACCACGAACAGCCGCCGCGCGCCAGCCGCCGCGCAGGCGGGCCGATACGTAACCCGCCACCCGCTCCCGAAATCGACCGTGCCGCGCGCCACCGCGCAGGCGCCCGCCGCCGGGACGAACGCCGGGTTCCACACCGCCGCGTCGTTCGATGCGGCCAGCCCAATCCACGGCTTGGCATACAGCAGCCCCACACACGCCGCCGCGACCACCACCGCCACGACTGCGAACCCCGCGAAGAACGCCGGCGTCTCCAGCCCCATCAACCGCCGATCGCGCCGAAGCGGCACCTCGACCCAGCGATAGCTCGCCCCCCCCAGCGCCAGCATCAGCCCCACCGCCAGCGCCTTCAGCGCAAGCGTATCGAGCCCCACCGTCCAGCGCATCAGCACCACCACGCCCCAATGCCACAGATACAGCGAGTAACTGATCGCCCCGACCCAGCGCAGCACGCCCACGCCAAGCACCCGCGCGAGCCACCCGCCGCCGCCGCGCCACAGCACCGCCAGCAGCACCACGGTCGCGACGCACGGCAGCAGCGCCCCCGGCCACGGAAACGCATCCTCGCGCGTCACCCCGAAACTCAGCAACAGCGCCGCCAGCGCGACGCCAGACCACCACGCGCCCCCGCGCACGACCACCCGCTCGCCCAGCCAGCGCAGCAGCATGCCGATGCCAAGCTCCCACAACCGCGCCGGCAGCAGGAAGAACGCGAACGCGCGCCAATGCTGCGTGAACCACCACGCCGCGCCAAGCGACACCGCGCACGCCAGCCCGACCGCGCCGATCCCCCACCAGCGCGCCCGGCCCCCTTGCGGCCGGCGCATCAGCCACCACGACACCGCCGGGAACAGCAGATAATAGTGCTCCTCCACCCCCAGCGACCAGGTCTGCGTGAAGCTGTTGTAATCGCTCGCCGCCGCGAAATAGTCGCCCGCCTTCCACAGCAACGCGACATTGCTCAGCCCGAACACCGCCGCCGCGCCGGTCAGCTCGACGAAGCGAGTCACCTCGGCGGTCGGCAGCAGCAGCACGCCGGCCAGCGCCACCACCAGCACATAGACGTACAGCGCCGGCAGGATGCGCAGGAACCGCCGCCGGTAGAACCCCGCGCAATACGCCCCGAAGCTACGGGCGCGAACCCCCGCCACCGAATGCGCGACGACGAACCCCGAGATCACGAAGAACACATCGACCCCGACGAACCCGCCCGGCAGCCAGCGCGCGTCGAGATGGAACACCACCACCGCCAGCACCGCCAGCGCGCGCAATCCGTCGATCCCGGCGATATGCCCGGCCCGCGCCCCCACGCCGCCCGCCATCGTTCGTCCGTCGCGCAAAGATCAGCCCCCCAATCTTCGCGGGCGAGACTAGGGCATTAACCATGATGCTGGCGAGCGAAACATGACGCCGGCGCAACGGAATTGCGGCCTTTGTCACAACAGCGCGATCGCATCGCCCGCCCTCCCCCGTTCGTGCTGAGCCTGTCGAAGCACGTGCCACAGGTGCTTCGCTGGGGGGCGCGCACTTCGACAAGCTCAGTGCGAACGGTTCAGGGTAACGTCACCGTGCCCCAGCGCTCGCTAACGGGATGCGCGCCCGCATCCCTGCCGCCGCTCGCCACGCCCACCAGCGACCACCCCACCGGCAGATAGTCCACCGACATATAGAAATAGAACGCACAGCTCCCGTCGCGCCGGTAACTCCCGCCTTTCAGGATGCCATACGCCGCCGTCCCGCTGAACACCGGCGCGCCGCTGTCGCCGCCCAGGCAGGTCGGCCCGGCCACCGTCACCCAATTGGGCAGGCACGCGCCGCCGCACAGATCGCCCGCCGGCGCGAAATCGGTCAGCTCGACCAGCGCGCAGCTATAGCCGGTGCGCTCGCCACGGTGGCAGACGAAGTCGCCGCTGCGGGTCGAGCCGCGCCCGATCTGCGTGGTGACCGGCCGGTCGATCGTGCGCGCGGCATCGACGAAGAACAAGGCCGACAGCGGCGCCGCGCTGAGGTTGATCTGAACGTCCTGATAGCCCCAGCCCCATTGGCCCAAAAACACGAGCGGGACGATTCCCCCGCCCGGCTCGCGGTAACGCAGATCGTCGGGGCAATGCGCGGCGGTGGTGATGCCGAAGCGCGCGCCGTCGGTGACGTTGAACCCGGTCGTGCAGAGATAGCGGCGATCGTCACCGGGGTTGAGACCATCGACGCGCGATCCGCCCTCGGGCGCGAAATCCGTGTCGCGGCTCTCGATCAGCCGAATCCGCACCGGCACGCCGACGATCGCCGCGATCCGCCGCTGGATCGCCGCGCGCGCCGCCGGGTCGGCAGTGCCGATCGTCACCACCAGTTCGCCGGTACGCTGGTCCAGCCCCATGCTCGGCGGCGAGGGCAAGGCGGCGCGGATCGCGGCCTGATGGTTGGTCATCGCCCATACGATCTGCTCGCGCGTCGCCTTCGCGCCGGTGCGGAACACCACCGGCACCAGCATCCCGCCCGCGTCGATCCACTCGGGCGGCACCGGCGCAGTGCCGGTCAGCGTGACGACGATGCGATAGGCCGGACGATGCTCGATCGCGATGCCGGCGAGCCGCGCGCGAAACCGCTCGGCCAGCGCATCGGTCGCCGGCACGCTCGCGGCCTGCGCGCGCAACCGCCGGATCGCTTCCTCGATCGGCACGTCATATTGGCGGGCGTATTCGGCGCCGTCCTGAAGCAACGCCTGACTGTCGCTTTGCGCGCCCGGCAGCGGCGGGGCTGCGGGCGAGACGGGAGACGGCAAGGCGACCACCGGCGCGGCCAGCGGCGGCGGCACGATCTGCGCGGCGGCGGTGGCGCTCCAGCCTGATAGGGTGAGCAGGAGGAGAGCGAGGATCAGGCGGGTCACGGTGGAGCCGTAGCGTGGTGGCGGGCGCGATGCACCGTATCGATTCTCATTTACTCGTTAAGCTCTCTCCCGATCCGCCACCGCGCTCTCCAAATTTATTGAATAGCACTAAGCGAATTAAAAATAATATCGAAATTTTTCGCAAATACGATACTATAGATCGCCGGGTATCAATATACGTGCTCTGTGTGGGAGCGATGATTATTTAACGGTAGATAGAAAAGCGCGCGTCTTTAGACCTCTAAGCTATTGCACATACCGTCGCTAAGCTGTCAGCATCCGCCATTTCGAAGCTACCCTGACAACCGGGACATGTAATCGACCCCTTGATCCCAATCCGCAAATCCTTGCAATGAGGGCAGATAACTAAGTAATTATCCATTGCCTCCTCTAAACTGGCGTCGGATAGTACAGCGAGCGCGAGCCTAGGATCAACGATACCATAGTTATAGAGTGGGCGATTACCCTTGTTTGGAAGCTCGCCAATTTTAATAACCGCACCCGCGCTCTGCCATTTCTGTACCTTTGCCCTAGCGCCTTGTGCACCGATCCGAAAAACGTCGTTTGCGAGGAAGTTTGTAGTGAATGTCAGCTCCCCCACTTTTTTAAGATCAGATATGAAGGCCCCATAAAGCTCCCTAGCTCGTTCAAGAGAGAACGAAGCTAGGGCAACTTTGACAGTTTTAAAGTCGATCTTTGGAGAAAATACTCCAGACTTCGTGTGCTCATCTACGATCTTTTTGCAAATTCTAACCATATCTCGTGGCGAAGCATTCGCAAAATAGGATATCATCCTGTGCACGTCATACGGCGCGCCAGAGAGAAGCTGGTCAAACCTTGACACTTGACCGTCAGAGTAAGTTTGAAGACGGCGCTCAAGAACCTTTTCAAGCTCGCTTACCGACCAATCAAGCGTGTATTCAAGCAAACGATCGGGCCGGCCACCCCCCTCTTGGTAAGGCTCCTTCATCTGATCCCAAAGAAAAAATTTAAAGCCAACCCCAGCAGTTTCCAGAAGAGGCAGGTCGATAAGAACGGGCGATATAAACGCAAAAGCCTTGTCAGCATTCTGCGCGGTAAGGGTCAGCTCATCTGTACGATCAACTAATATATAGACCGACTGATATCCGATCTTTATCGCCAATGCTACGAGAGCTTCAAATTTGAAACGCGTCGATTCTGAGTTTTTCTGATTGGATTCAGGCAAGACAATCGCCGCAGCTCCATATGAAGTAAGCACCGCATTCACAAGACTAATTGCCGCACCACCATATTTCCTCCATGACTCACGAGTTTTCTGACCGAGCGACTTTATCGAGTCAATTTCATCTTTCAAACGAGATTGCGAAAGACCACCAAGAAGCTGTTTAGACAGATCCACGATTAACTCACGATCCGTAGCGTCAACATTGCTTTTATGAACATCGGTTAACGATATTAATACTGCTACTAACAACAGCCTAGTTATATTGGTGATGTGGTATTCAGCGTCAGCGTCTGTTATTTGCTTAATGCCATCAAGTGGAAACTTATCGTACGCAACGCACAAGAACCCACCATCAATTTCACTTTTTCGCTCGATCATGATTTTCTGCGCCGTCTTACCCCCGCCACGTGGAGCAAAAACGACGTTGCTCTTGGGTTTGCTGGGATCGCCAATCACGGATGGGAAGAACGGGGGCTGCACGAAATATCGGTCGATAAGTGGCTCATCTGCGGCGTTTGTCGACGCAAAAGGGTCTTCCGTGAAACCGAATAGTTTTAAAAATTCGACAGCCATTTACGCCGACTCCCTTGGAAGTGGCTTACTTAGAAGCGCACTTGATCCTCACGGCAATACCGCACAGAGCGCAACCGGCACCACAATTAATTGGTGCCGAGCCGTGTTTTCAAATCAGGTTTCTAAGCGTCGGCCTTCTAAACCCCGTCATTTTCGATACCGTTAGGTTACGAGAGATTGGTTTACGAGTTCCACGATAATCGCCGCTTCTTTTTAACACATTGACCCCGCCCCCGCCCTGCGCTCCAACCGCCTCCGGGTTGGGGGAGCTACGGAACATGCACGAATCGCAAGGCAACAAGGCTTTCACCTTCTCGGGCGACTGGCGCGAGTTCGCGCCGATCGCCTTCACCAACCTGTTGCTGAGCATCGTCACGCTCGGCGTCTATCTGTTCTGGGCGCGCACGCGCGAGCGGCGCTATCTGTGGAGCCGCACGCAGTTCATCGACGATCGGCTCGAATGGACCGGCACCGGGCGCGAGCTGATGATCGGCTATGGCCTTGCGATGCTGATCTTCGTGATCCCGTTCGGCTTCATCAACCTCGTCGTGCTCAACAGCGCGATGATGCGCGGGCATGAAGGGGTGGCGGGGCTGGTCGGCCTCGGCCTGTACCTCGCCTTCTTCTTCCTCACCGGCGTCGCGATCTTCCGCGCGCTGCGCTACCGGCTCAGCCGCACGTTGTGGCACGGCATTCGCGGCGGCAGCGACACGTTCGGGCTGGCGTTCGGCTGGAGCTATCTGTGGAAGAGCGTGCTGGGGTCGTTCACGCTCGGGCTGCTCGTCCCCTGGACGATGACGACGCTGTGGAACGAGCGCTGGGGCGAGATGAGCTTCGGCCCCTATCGGTTCGAGGCGAGCGCGCGCGCCGCGCCGATCTTCCTGCGCTTCCTGCTGTTCTATCTGGCGCCGGTGTTCTTCCTGGTCGCGGTGATCGCGCTGGTGGTGTTCGGCATGGTCGCGGGCGGGATGGGGTCGTGGCGGAGCCTGCCGAGCGACGGCGTGACGGCGGCCGTGATGTTCGCGATCTTGGCGGGCTTCTACCTGCTGTTCTTCGTCGTGCTCGGCGTGATCGCTTTGGTGTTCTATTCGGCCTATTTCCGGGAGGCGGTGGGGGCGCTTCGGCTGGGCGATCTGGAGTTCGCCTTCACCGCGACGACGGGGGACTGGATCAGGCTGTTCGCGGGAAACATCGCGCTGGTGGTCTGCACGCTCGGCATCGGCCAGATCTTCGTCGGCTATCGCAACTGGACGTTCTTCATCCGCCACATGCACGCTTATGGCGAGATCGATCTGGCGCGCCTGACGCAATCCACCACGCGCCGGCCGGGCCAGGGCGAGGGGCTGCTCGACGCCTTCGATATCGGCGCGATCTGATGCGCGTGTGGCATTACGACGGCCTCAGCGCGCTGCGCCGGGAGCCCGAGCTGGTGGCGGACGGGGATGCGTTCGTTCTGGTCGAACGTGACAGGGTGGAAGGCCCCTACCGCTTCGCCGATCTCGTCGCCGGAGACGCGGTCGACGGCGCCGCGATCTACGGCCTAAAGGGTTCAACCGGCTGGAGAATAGGATTCCCCGGCGGCATCCCCGCCGATCTCGCCTCCCGCCTCCCGGCTCCAACACGCTACGGCCGCCTGATCGACCGGATCGGCCTCTGGCCCGCGGCCGCGCTGTGCGCAACGTTAGCCACGATTGCGGTCGCGCTCTTCCTGATGACGCCCGCGCTCGTCGCCCGCGCCGTCCCGCAATCGGTCGAACGCAAGCTCGGCGACATGATGGCCCGCGACTTCGGCGACCGCAACTGCGCCGGCCCGAACGGCCCGCAAGCGCTCGCCGCGCTCGTCGCCCGCATCGATCCGGGCGACCGCGACGTGCGCGTCAGCGTCGTCAATCTGCCGATCGTCAACGCCGTGACATTGCCGGGCGGCCGAATCGTGCTGTTCGACGGCCTCGTCAAAGCCGCCGCCTCGCCCGACGAGGTCGCCGGCGTGATCGCCCACGAACTCGGCCACGTCCGCCACCGCGACGTGCTCGAATCGCTGCTCCGCCAGCTCGGGCTCAGCGTGCTGCTCGGCGGCCTCGACGGGCATGTCGGCGGCTACACCAACGCGCTGCTCGCCTCGGCCTACTCGCGCGACGCGGAAGCCCGCGCCGACGGGTTCGCGATCGACGCGCTCGCGCAGGCGCACATCTCGCCGCTGCCGACCGCGCGCTTCTTCAAACGGCTCTCGGCGGGCGAGGATTCGGGCGGCGTCGGCCGTCTCACCGCTTATCTCTCGACGCACCCGATATCGCAGGATCGCGCCGCGCGCTTCATCGCCGCGGCGAAGCTGCATCACAACGACCGCCCGGTGCTGGACGCCGATCAGTGGGGCGCGCTGCGCGACATCTGCACGTCAGATCCCAAAGCACGCGCGCCGGGCTTCCGCTTCTAACCAGCGGCGCCGTTTGCCGAGGATCGAGAGGCCGGGTAAAGCCCAGGCATGACCGATCCCCGCCCCGCGCTCGCCTATCACCTCACGCCGGGCGCCGGCCCGACGATCGTCTTCCTGCCCGGCTACGCATCCGACATGACCGGCGCCAAGGCGCTCGCAATCGAAGCGTGGGCGAAGGCGACCGGCCGCGCGTTCCTGCGCTTCGATTACGGCGGCTGCGGCGCAAGCGAGGGCGTCTTCGAGGAACAGACGCTCGCCGGGTGGCGCGACGATGTCCTGGAATTGCTCGACAAGCTCGTCGACGGGCCAGCGGTACTGGTCGGATCGTCGATGGGCGGCTGGCTGATGCTGCTCATCGCACGCGATCACCCAGGGAAAGTCGCGGCGCTCGTCGGCATCGCGCCCGCGCCCGACTTCACCGACTGGGGCTTCACCGTCGAGGAGAAGCTCGCGATCCTGTCAGCCGGCCGGCTCGAACGCCCTTCGCCTTATGCCGACACCCCGACCGTCTATACGCGCGCCTTCTGGCAATCGGGCGAGGCCAACCGGTTGATGTTCGGCCCCATCGCCATCGACGTGCCGGTGCGGCTGATCCACGGCATGGTCGACCGCGACGTGCCGTGGAACCGCAGCGTGCGGCTGGCCGAGTTGATCCGTTCAGCCGATGTCCAGCTTACGCTCGTCAAGGATGGCGACCACCGATTGTCGCGCGATGCCGATATCGCGCGGATCATCGATCTGATCGAACAGGTTGCGCCGCGCCCATGATCCTGCCCCTGCTGCTCCTCGCCGCCGCTGCGCAGAAGCTGCCCGCTACCCCCAATCCGACACAGGAGCGCTACGACCGTTGCGTCGATCTCGCCGCGCGCGATCCCGCCGCAGCGGAGGGCGCGGCGAGCCGCTGGATGCTCGACGGCGGCGGCTTCCTCGCGCACCAATGTCTCGGCATCGCGTACACCAACGAGGGGCATTGGTCCGCCGCCGCCGCCGAGTTCGAACTGGCGGCGCGCGCGGCCGATGTCGCTCGTGACGATCGCAGCGCCTATTATTGGGCGCAGGCGGGCAATGCCTGGCTTGGCGCAAAAGACGCCAACAAGGCGCGCGCCGATCTCGACGCCGCACTCGCACCGCACACTCTGGTCGGGCTACAGAGCGGTGAAGCCTATCTCGACCGCGCGCGCGCCTTCGTCGCCGCTGGTGATGCCAAAGCCGCGCGCGCCGATCTCGACCAGGCATTGCTCGCCGCCAGCAGCGACCCGCTCGCCTGGCTGCTCTCGGCAACGCTCGCGCGGCGGATGGGCGACCTGACGCGCGCGCAGACCGACATCGCCGAGGCGCTCAAACGCTCGTCGGATGATGCCTCGGTCCAGCTCGAAGCGGGGAATATCGCCGCAAAGGCCGGCGACGAAGCTGGCGCAAAGGCGGCATGGGGCCGCGCCGCGCAGCTCCAGCCGGGCAGCGACGCCAACAAGGCCGCCGCCGCAGCGCTCGCGCAATTCGATACGCCGGCGAAGCCGTAGCTGGCACTGGCGAGGCGGCGTGCCTATCTGTGCCCCGTCACAACAGGAGCTTGTCGCCGGTGAAATTCCTCCACACCATGATCCGCGTCACCGATCCGGCCGCGACGATCGCGTTCTTCGAACTGATCGGCCTCAAGGAAGTGCGTCGTATCGATAGCGAGCAAGGCCGCTTCACGCTGATCTTCCTCGCCGCGCCCGGCCAGGAGGGCGTCGCCGAGGTTGAACTGACGCACAATTGGGACCCTGAGGAGTATAGTGGCGGACGCAATTTCGGCCACCTCGCCTATCAGGTCGATGACATCTACGAGACGTGCCAGCGGCTGCGGGACGCGGGCGTAACGATCAACCGGCCGCCGCGCGACGGGCACATGGCTTTCGTTCGCACGCCCGACAACATCTCGGTCGAGCTGTTGCAGGACGGTCGCCTGCCCCCGGCCGAGCCCTGGGCATCGATGCCCAATACCGGAGTATGGTGACATGCAGGGGGTGTGCGCGTTCCTCGATCTTTCGGGCGCGCGCCTCCCAGTGATTCAGGCGCCGATGGCTGGCTTCGCCGGTGCTGAGCTCGCCATCGCCGCGCTCGGTGCGGGCGCGGTCGGGTCGCTCGCCTGCGCGACGCTGTCGCCTGACGCCGTTATCGAAACGGTCGCGACTATCCGCGCGGCGGCAGCTGGACCGCTCAACCTCAACGTCTTCTGCCATCGGCTCGGGCCGGTGCCCGATAGCGCCGCATGGGAAGCGCAGCTCGCGCCCTGCTATGTGGCCGAGGATCTTCCGCGCCCGACGACCGCGCCGCCCCTGCGCCGCCCGTTCGACGCGGCGATGGCCGAGGCGATCGAAGCGGCGAGACCCGAGTTCGTGAGCTTCCACTTCGGCCTGCCCGAGCCGGCGCTGCTCGACCGAGTGCGTGCGACCGGCGCGCGGTTGATCAGCAACGCCACCACCGTCGCCGAGGCACGCTTTCTGGCGGACAAAGGCTGCGACGCGATCATCGCGCAGGGCTTCGAGGCGGGTGGACATGCCGGGCATTTTCTCGACGGTCACAAGCCGGTCGGGTTGATCGCACTGGTGCCGCAGATCGTCGATGCGGTTGATGTGCCGGTAATTGCGGCAGGCGGCATCGCCGACGAGCGCGGTGTTCGCGCCGCCATTGCGCTAGGCGCAGGGGCGGTGCAGGTCGGCACCGCTTTCCTCAGGACACCCGAAGCCAGCCCGAGCGCACCGCATCGCGCCGCGCTGGATAGGGCGAGCGCCGATGACAGCGTCTTCACCAACCTGTTCTCGGGCGGTCTGGCGCGGGGCTTGCGCAACCGGCTGATCGAGGCAATCGGCCCGGTCAACGCTGCCGCCCCGCCCTTCCCTTATGCCGGCGCTGCACTGGCACCGCTTCGGGCGCATGCCGAAAGCGAAGGGCGTGGCGACTATTCGCCGCTCTGGGCCGGGCAGGGCGTTGCGCTCGCGCGCTCGGAACCCGCCGCGGCGCTCACCCGCAGGCTCGGCCTTGCCGCGCTGGCGATAGAGGAACTTGCATGACCGATCTCGATATCGTCCGCATCCCCGCTTTCACCGACAACTACATCTGGTTGGTTCACGATCCCGTCTCGCAAGAAACGGTAGTGATCGATCCGGGCGACGCCGCGCCTGTGCTCGCCGAGGCCGGGCGGCGCGGCTGGACGATCGGACAGGTCTGGAACACGCATTGGCACGCCGATCACACCGGCGGTAACGCCGAGGTGAAGGCTGCGACCGGCGCGATCATCAGTGGACCAGCGGCGGAGGCCGCTAAGATCCCGACGCTAGATATCGAGCTTGCGGAAGGCGACACGGTCCGGCTCGGCTCGCATGTCGCGCGTGTGATCGCGGCGCCTGGGCACACCGCCGGACATATCTTGTTCCATCTGGCCCAGGATGCGACGATCTTCGTCGGCGATACCTTGTTCGCGATGGGCTGCGGCCGGCTGTTCGAGGGGACGCCGGAGCAGATGTTCGGCAACATGCAGCGGTTGGCGGCACTGCCCGCCGAGACATCAGTTTATTGCGCGCATGAATATACCCAGAGCAACGGACGCTTTGCGCTGGTCACCGAACCGGACAATGCTGACGTGGCGGCACGGATGCGGGATGTAGATGCCGTGCGCGCGGCCGGCGAGGCCACGGTGCCGACGACGATCGCACTGGAACGCGCGACCAATCCGTTCCTGCGGGCAGCCTCGGCCGAGCAACTCGCCGATCGGCGCGCCGCCAAGGATAGTTTCCGGGGTTAGCCGCGTTACAGACACTCAAGCGTTCGAAAGGCCTAGCCGATGCATCGCATCATCTTGCCCATGTTGCTGCTATGCGCCGGCACCGCCGCACTCTCCTCCGATCATGGCTACGCCGCACGCGAGGCGGCCAAAAACAAGGCGGAGCTCGACAAGGCGCTCACCGGGCTCGTTCCCGGCAAGCCGCAGCAATGTCTCGACAGCCGCGATCAATATGCGACCCAACGGATCGGCGACACGATCCTGTACAAAGTTTCGCGCCGCAAGATCTACCGTGCCGACACCAACGGCGGTTGCAACGGCCTCGACCGCGGCGACGCCATCGTCACCCGGCAGTTCGGCTCGCAGCTCTGCGCGGGTGATCCGATCCGCACCGTCGACCTGACCAGCCGCATCCCGAGCGGCTTCTGTACGATCCGCGAGTTCGTGCCGTATACCGCGCCCAAATAGGGCGCGGTATTTCTATAGCACGAAGCGCGACAGATCGGTGTTGCGCGCGATGCTCGACAATTGCTTCTCGACGTAGGCGGCATCGACCACCACCGTCTCGCCCTGCCGATCCTCGGCCTCGAAGCTGACTTCCTCGAGCAGCTTCTCCATGACCGTCTGCAACCGGCGCGCGCCGATGTTCTCGATCTCGCCATTCACTTCGGCGGCGATCCTGGCGACCGCGCGGATGCCGTCCTCGGTGAATTCGACGGCGACCCCCTCGGTGCCGATCAACGCGACATATTGCTGCGTGAGCGACGCCTTGGTGTCGGACAGGATCGCGACGAAATCATCCTCCGTCAGCGCCTTCAACTCGACGCGGATCGGCAGGCGCCCTTGCAGCTCGGGCAACAGGTCGCTTGGCTTGGCGACGTGGAACGCGCCGCTTGCGATGAACAGCACGTGATCGGTCTTCATCGGCCCGTACTTCGTCGCGACGGTGGTGCCTTCGATGAGCGGCAGCAGGTCGCGCTGGACGCCCTCGCGGCTGATAGAGCCGCCGCGACCGTCGCTCACCGCGATCTTGTCGATCTCGTCGAGGAAGACGATGCCATTCTCCTCCGCGTTCGCCAGCGCGATGCGGCTGACCTCGTCCTGGTCGAGCCGCTTGTCGGCCTCCTCCTCGACGAGCTTTTCCCACGCGGCCGGCACGGTGATCTTGCGCCGCTTGAGTTGCTGACCACCGAACGCCTTGCCCATCATTTCGGTGAGGTTGATCATCTGCGGCGCGCCACCGGGCACCTCGAACGGCATTTGCGGCGCCTGTTCGAGTTCGATCTCGATTTCGGTGGTATCGAGATGACCGTCGCGGAAGCGCTGGCGGAACGCCTCGCGCGTTGCCTCGCTGGCGCCCTTGCCGGTGAGCGCGTCGAGCAGCCGCGCCATCGCGGCGTCCTCGGCCTTGTCCTTCACCGCGACTCGCCGGCGTTCCTTCTCGAGCCGGATCGCTTCCTCGACGAGATCGCGCGCGATCTGTTCGACGTCGCGGCCGACATAGCCGACCTCGGTGAACTTGGTCGCCTCGACCTTGACGAACGGCGCGTCGGCGAGCTTGGCGAGGCGGCGGCTGATCTCGGTCTTGCCGCAACCCGTCGGCCCGATCATCAGGATGTTCTTGGGCGTGACCTCGTCGCGCAGATCGGCGCCGAGTTGCTGGCGGCGCCAGCGGTTGCGCAGGGCGACCGCGACCGCCTTCTTGGCGTCGGACTGGCCGATGATGTGCGCGTCGAGCGCGCGGACGATGGCTTTGGGGGTGAGAGAGTCGTTCATCTGGTTTCTTCTTCCCCCCTCCCGCATGCGGGAGGGGTCGGGGGAGGGCATGTTCGCGGGCGGCGCCTTGGGAGGACAGGCCCTCCCCTAGCCCCTCCCGCATGCGGGAGGGGGATTACGCGTCGACGGCGCCGTCGATCGCTTCGATGGTGAGGCGTTCGTTGGTGTAGACGCAGACTTCGGCGGCGATCTTCATGGCTTTGCGGCAGATGGTTTCGGCGTCGCCTTCGTATTCGACCAGCGCGCGGGCGGCGGCGAGCGCGT
This sequence comes from Sphingomonas panacis, assembly GCF_001717955.1. Taxonomy (NCBI): domain Bacteria; kingdom Pseudomonadati; phylum Pseudomonadota; class Alphaproteobacteria; order Sphingomonadales; family Sphingomonadaceae; genus Sphingomonas; species Sphingomonas panacis. The sequence continues at coordinate 1,584,363 of NZ_CP014168.1, read as the reverse complement.
AATTGCCGCCCGAGCCGATCGCGGCGATGCCGGCTTCGGGTTCGAGCACGTCGCCGTTGCCGGTGAGGATCAGCGTCACGTCCTTGTCGGCGACGATCATCATCGCTTCGAGGTTGCGGAGATATTTGTCGGTGCGCCAGTCCTTCGCCAGTTCGACCGCGGCGCGGAGCAACTGGCCGTGATGCTGTTCGAGCTTGCGTTCGAGCCGCTCGAACAACGTGAAGGCGTCGGCGGTCGCGCCGGCGAAGCCGCCGATCACCGAGCCGTCGCCCAGACGCCGCACCTTGCGCGCGTTGGGCTTCATGACGGTCTGGCCCTGCGTCACCTGGCCGTCTCCGGCGACGACGACGCGGCCGTTCTTGCGCACGGAGAGAATCGTGGTGCCGTGCCACACCAATGCATTGGAGCTATCGTTCATGCGGCGCGATATGGGAGCGGTTGCGCCGCCGTGCAATCCGCCCGCGCAACGATACGCCGGCGCGGGGGCGGTTCCCCGAAATGGCACACCGCGCGCCGCCGCCGGATTGCCGGAACGCGGCGGCGTGGTAATGGTTAACGCGGCATCAGGCTTCGAGTCCGCGCGGCGGGCCGGGCAAGCAAGGAGGCATCCGATGACACGCTTCGCGCTTCGTATCCTGGCGGCGGGCGCCGTGCTGGCGGCGGCGGCGGGCCCGGCGCTCGCGCAGAACTTCGGCCGCGACGACCTTGTCGTCTATGGCCATGTGCCGATCCCGGACAGCGTCGATTCGGTGTCGCAGCGGGTCAGCTATGGCGATCTGCACCTGCAATATCCCGAGGACCGGCGCGAGCTGCGCCGCCGCGTGACGCTCACCGCGCATGAGCTGTGCGATTCGCTCGGCGAAGGGCGCTATGCGGCGACCTACGCACCGTCCTGCACCGATACGGCGATCCGCGATGCGCTGCGGCAGGTTCGCATCATCGAGGCGCGCTATACCGAGCGGCCGCGCTATTATGCCGACACCGCGCATGTCTGGCTGCCCGAGCGGCAATGGTCGGTCGAGGACGAATATTCCACGCGGCAGTGACGCGATCGGCGCGCGCAAACATCGCTATCATCGTCCACCCGAGCCACGGTGCGGGAAAGGTTGCAAAGGTTGCGGGGGGTGTCTGCTTTGGCGCGCGGCGGTGTGTGCGGGCCGGATGCGGGTGACGGGGCGAGGGCATGATGCGGCTTTCGCGGAGGGACGGAACCACCGCGCAGGATAGGCCGGGGCGGGCGTGTAGGACAGCGCGGCGCGCAAGCGGTTGGCGCAAGCCAAGCGCGCGCCCGGCGCAGCCGGAGCCGCGCCGGCCGGCGGCGCCCCGGCGCCGTCCGTCGACACGGGCTTTGCCCGTGGCGCGCGGGTCAGGGATATCGCTGTCGGGCGTGTAGCACCGCCACTACCTCGATCACCGACTCACCGACCCGATAGATGATGATGTAATTCGGATGGACGATCGCCTCACGCGTGCCGGACACGCGACCGGGGCGATGGACATGCGGGTGATCGGGTAGACGATCGACCGCGTCTTCGAAACGGTCGGCGAGCCGCTCGGCGGCGGCGGGGTTCCGGTCGGCGATGTAAACGATGATCTCGCGCGCCTGCGCCCGCGCCTTTGCGCGCCAAACGACGCGGCGCGTCAGGCCGGTTTGGTCCGCCTGGCTGCGATGATGGCGCGGAGCTCCGCCATCATCTGATCGTGGGGGATCGGCGGCGACGGATCGGCAAGCGAGGCCTCGACCTTGGCGCGGAACCACGCATCATAGGCGGCTTCGTCCTCGGTGGTGGCGAATTCGGACTCGATGGGGGTCATCTTCGTCATGCGGGGAGTATAGCACGGTTGCGGGCGCGGCGCGCAAGCACTTGGCGCAGCCAAGCGCACGCCCGGCGCAGCCGGAGCCGCGCCCGGCCGGCGGCGCTCCGGCGCCGTCCGACGACACGGGCTTTGCCCGTGGCGCGCCTGTGACGCACCGGACCCGCCGGTTTGAGTCGATCGACCGCGCCGAAGCCGGTATGACGACGCTGCCACCTGCCCGGAGCCGTCCGCCATGTCAGACCCCCTCGCCGCCCCCGCTGAGGATGTCGCAGCCCGTCTGGATGTCTACCTCGATGCAGCGATGCGGCGTCCGGTCGGGATCACGCGGGAGGGGACGGTGCGCGTCGTGATGCTCTCGCTCAAGGACTATGCGCGGCTGGCGCGGCGCGACCGGCAGGCGATCAGGATCGAGGATCTGGATTACGAAACACTCGACGCCATCCTCAACGCCGAACCGGGCGAACGCTCCAAGGAAGCCGGGCGGCGGCTGACAGATTCCTCGACCGGGTGACATTCTTCAGTTCGCGGACCTTGTAATCGCAAAATGCAAGTTAGATCAGACATCAACGATGATCATGATACAAAAGCAAAATATCAATTCTTAACTGACGTGTTGCAGTAAGGATGTGTTAGCTGACAATTATCTTCCCGGCCATTTCCGCCATCTTGCTTTCTTTCAATGTGATCGTAGGACGCAGATTTGCTAGGATCAATATATCCAGAGCAAACCGGACATTTCAAAGCGCTAGCGAGAGCTGTAGACAAAAATACCGAAGTTTTAGTGTCATCACTAAAATCTGCGCCTGGCTTGGCCTGTATAGAATATAGCCTGCTTTGCAGGCCAATTTCTTCAGCAAGAGAATTTATATTGAATCCTGGTTTATCGTTCCCAGCGGTTTCTATTATGTAGTTTAAAACCTGTTTAGCTCCAGCCATCCGCCTTCCACTTGCAAGTGCAGAAATTAACAACGTTATTATTGTCTTACTCTCCAGAAGAGTCCTCTCGATTTTACCTCGTCTTTCGGTAAAAACCTTGAACCAATCGCTGTTGTTATCTCTTATCCTCTCCGCAATTATGTTAAACATTGCCTGAAGCAAAAGGTCATAATGCCGACCTTGAGATGTATAGAAATATACAGCCGGATGCAGTCCCAGACTACCGGCTCCAGTCCCGACCATCCTTTGAACAATTTTGTTAAATTTAGCGAGTAGGAAAACTGTTTGACTTCCATCAGCGTCATCTTCGAACGCTTCCACGGGACGACCCTGCCCGTCAGCTATTTCCGCAAAATTTATAAGAAGGTTGAGCGCTTGCGCGGCGGATGCTGATCCACCCAGCGGCAAATCTAAACTCCGAACAGGCGTACTGAGTTCAGGCGAAAATAAAGATCTATGTATACTCTTCGAAATATCTACTATTTTATCTTGTATTTGCCGGTCAAATTTTGACCAATACTCACTACCTGTCGCAGCGCGGACAACAGATCTTGCTAATATAGCGGGAGCCTTGCGGCGGTTTTTAAGTATTCTACTTTCGGTGGCGTCCAACACTGAACCCTGGGTGTTAATTTTAAAGAATGAAGACTCCGCTTTATCTGCATCGCCAGTAATCCATTGAACCTGGATACCGCGCGTAGCAAAATTCATCATCTGACTGGATAGTAAAAGATCGTTGTTATCACCGCCTTCAGCAATGCGCGAAGCAAAATGCTGATAGGTGCCAGTTCTCATGGATACTTCGCGCCGGGTCCGCTCCGCAGACCTCTTCTGCTCCTGGGGAATTTGCCGCTTAAAGAAGCTAAAAGACAAGGGGCCATCGCCATAATCGTCATTCGCCCACGCGAGCAATGCACTAAGACGATGCCCGCCATCAATCACAAAGACATGAGTTGGCGACTTCCAGAGAATCACCGCCGGAATCAACTCTCCATTAAGAAAACTCTCGATCAACGTGGCGATTTGCTGGGGAGACCACTGCGTCGTCTCTCGTTGAAAGTCGGGCTTTCGTAGTAGTTTATACAAGAAGTTACTTGATCCCGCCAAATCTCTTAAAGAAATTTTCTCGAAACTATCCAGAGTCTGCGTGGCAACATCTATGCCATCCCTAATAGCAAAATCAGATCTAGGAATTAACGCATCCATATTAGTGTAAATCTTAGGCACAAAATCGCCCCCCCCCCGCCAAAGCAGTAATGTTCCACGTTCGTATGTACGTCGTCAACGTGGTTCGACCGCTACGATTGTCCTTATCTTAGAACCCTCCCACCCGAGGTTCCTGCCAGATAAGTCCTGCACCTCCTCAGATTTTCAACTAAGCCTTCGCCACGTTCCGGCTTTGGCGAAAAGATTTATCTCGCCTACTTCCCCAACAACGGCTTCAAATACCGCCCCGTAAAGCTCGCCTTCACCTTCACCACCGCCTCGGGCGTGCCCTCGGCAACAATCTCGCCACCCTTAACGCCACCCTCAGGCCCAAGGTCGATCACCCAGTCGGCGGTCTTGATGACGTCGAGATTGTGCTCGATCACCACCACGGTATTGCCGTGCTCGACGAGCGCGTGGAGCACTTCGAGCAGTTTGCGCACGTCCTCGAAGTGCAGCCCCGTCGTCGGCTCGTCGAGAATATACAGCGTCTGACCTGTCGCCCGCCGCGACAGTTCCTTCGCCAGCTTCACCCGCTGCGCTTCGCCGCCCGAGAGCGTCGTCGCCTGCTGGCCGACCTTGACGTAGCCGAGGCCCACTTCCGCCAGCATCGCCATCTTGTCGCGGATCGGCGGCACCGCCTTGAAGAATTCGACCGCATCCTCGACGGTCATGTCGAGCACGTCGGCGATGCTCAGCCCCTTGAACTTCACTTCCAAAGTCTCGCGGTTGTAGCGCGCGCCGTGGCAGACGTCGCAGGTGACATAGACGTCGGGGAGGAAGTGCATCTCGATCTTGAGCAGCCCGTCGCCCTGGCACGCCTCGCAGCGCCCGCCCTTCACGTTGAAGCTGAACCGCCCCGATTTGTAGCCGCGCGCGAGCGACTCCGGCAGGCCGGCGAACCAGTCGCGGATCTGGGTGAAGGCACCGGTATAGGTCGCCGGGTTCGAACGCGGGGTGCGGCCGATCGGCGACTGATCGATGTCGATCACCTTGTCGAGATATTGCAGCCCGGTGATCTTGTCGTGCTTGCCCTGGACGATGCGCGCGCCGTTCAGGGTGCGCGCGGCGGCGGCATAGAGCGTGTCGATGGTGAAGCTCGACTTGCCCGAGCCGGAGACGCCGGTGATGCAGGTGAAGGTGCCGAGCGGGATGCTCGCCGTCACGCCGCGCAGATTGTTGGCGGTGGCGTTGTGGACGGTGAGCTTCTTGCCGTTGCCCTTGCGGCGCTTGGCGGGGAGCGGCACGCTGCGGCGGCCGGCGAGATAATCGGCGGTGATGCTGCCTTCGGTGGCGAGCACTTCCTCGAACGTGCCCTGTGCGATGACGTTGCCGCCGTGGACGCCGGCGCCCGGCCCCATGTCGATCACATAATCGGCGGTGCGGATCGCATCCTCGTCATGCTCGACGACGAGCACGGTGTTGCCGAGATCGCGCAGGCGCCGCAGCGTCGCCAGCAGCATGTCGTTGTCGCGCTGGTGGAGGCCGATCGAGGGTTCGTCGAGCACGTAGAGCACGCCCGACAGGCCCGAGCCGATCTGCGAGGCGAGCCGGATGCGCTGGCTCTCGCCGCCCGACAAGGTGCCCGAGGTGCGATCGAGGTTGAGGTAATCGAGCCCGACGTTGTTGAGGAAACCGAGGCGTTCGAGGATTTCCTTGAGGATTCGCTCGGCGATCGCGGTCTGCTGCGCGGTGAGTTCGGCGGGGATCGCGGTGAACCACGCCAGCGCATCGACCACCGAGAGATGGGTGATGCTGGAAATGTCGCGCATGCCGATCTTGACCGCGAGCGCCTCGGGCTTGAGGCGCGCGCCGCCGCACACTTCGCAGGGGGCGGAGGATTGGTATTTCGACAGTTCCTCGCGCATCCACGCGCTCTCGGTGGAGAGCATGCGACGGTTGAGGTTGCCGATCACGCCTTCGAACGGCTTCTTGACGTCGTAGCTCTTGCGTCCGTCGATAAAGGTGAGCGTGACCGGCTTGCCGCCGGTGCCGTGGAGGATGATGAGCTGGACTTCGCCCGGCAGCTCCGCCCACGGCGTATCGAGGCTGAAGCCGAATTCGCGCGCAAGGGAGCCGAGCACCTGCATGTAATAGGGGCTTGGCGGGTTGGACTTGGCCCAGGGCACGACCGCGCCCTTCTTGATGCTGAGCGCATGGTTGGGGACGACGAGGTCTTCGTCGAACAGCAGCTTCTCGCCGAGCCCGTCGCAGGCCGGGCACGCGCCTTGCGGGGCGTTGAACGAGAACAGGCGCGGTTCGATCTCGGCGATGGTGAAGCCGGAGACCGGGCAGGCGAACTTTTCCGAAAAGACGATTCGGTTGTCCGGGATGCCGGTGCCTTTCATCTTCTTGCTGGCGGCGGCGGGCTTTCCCTTCCCGTTCGTGTCGAGCGAAGTCGAGACACCCTGCGCAGCGTCCGAGGCTTGTCCCTCGACTTCGCTCGGGACGAACGGGGGTTGGGTGGCTCCCCCGCCCCCGACATCGGCCACCGTTACATCGACCAGATCGACATAGGCCAGCCCTTCGGCGAGCTTGAGCGCGGTTTCGAAGCTGTCCGCCAGCCGCGTCGCGCTTTCGGGGTTCACGACGAGGCGATCGACCACCACTTCGATGTCGTGCTTGAGCTTCTTGTCGAGTGCTGGCGCCTCATCGATCTCGACGAGTTCGCCGTCGATGCGGACCCGGGTGAAGCCCGCTTTCTGCCACTCAAGCATTTCCTTCTTATACTCGCCCTTGCGGCCGCGCACGACGGGGGCGAGCAGGTACAGCCGCGTGCCCTCGGGCAGCGCCATGACGCGGTCGACCATCTGGCTGACGGTCTGCGCGGCGATCGGCAGGCCGGTGGCTGGGGAATAGGGGATGCCGACGCGCGCCCACAAAAGGCGCATGTAATCGTAGATCTCGGTGACGGTCGCCACGGTCGAGCGCGGGTTGCGGCTGGTGGTCTTCTGCTCGATGCTGATCGCGGGGCTGAGGCCCTCGATATGGTCGACATCGGGCTTCTGCATCATTTCGAGGAACTGGCGCGCATAGGCGCTGAGCGATTCGACGTAGCGGCGCTGCCCCTCGGCATAGATCGTATCGAACGCGAGGCTCGACTTGCCCGAGCCGCTGAGGCCGGTGATGACCGTCAGCGTATCGCGCGGGATATCGACCGAAACGTTCTTGAGATTGTGCTCACGCGCGCCGCGCACGGAAATGGTGGTAAGGGCCATGCCGATGGTTCTAGCTTTGTTCTGAATGGGATTCCAGTGTGGAAGATAGGGCGCCGACCGCCGGGGCGCGAGGGGGCCTTCGATAAAGCCGTGCGCGGGCGATCCTTCCGGGGTTGGAACGAAACATCGCGACACCCATTAAGGGGGTCTGTTTTTCGTCTCTCGCAGAAATGGTTGGATGATGATCGTGACGACGACCCGCCGGCTGGCGCCGTTCCTCGGTGCTGCCTGGTTGTTCTCCGCCGGCGGCGCGGTGGCGCAGGAGACGAAGGACGCCCCCGCCCCGCCCCCGGCGCAAGTCGATATCGGCGCGCCCGCCCCTGCCGCCGCGACCGACAGCTCCGCCACCAACACGAAGAAGCCCGCCAACGCCGCGACCCCGGCGGCGCGGCGGCGCTTCACCCATGCGCTTCACCCGCGCGACCCCTCGCCGAGCGCGGCGATCGGCGATACGCGCTATCAGGCGCCGCCGGGGCTGTTCGGCGACTGGCGCAAGGCGCGGAGCTGGCTCGGCAAGCGCGGGGTCGAGGTGTCGGCGCGCTACGTTTCGGAAAGCGGCTATAATGTCACCGGCGGCAGGAAGCGGCTCGCCACCGAGACCGGGCAGGCCGATCTCGGCGCGAAGTTCGATCTCGACACGCTCGCCGGGATCGACGGCGGCACCTTCCAGGCGACGCTGACGTGGCGGCGCGGGCGCAACCTCTCCGACGACGCCGGGCTGAACACGCTCCAGCAGGTGCAGGAGGTCTATGGCCGCGGCCAGACGGTGCGGTTGACCGAGCTGTGGTATCAGCAGAAGCTCGGCGACCGGGTCGAGGTGAAGCTCGGGCGGACCAATCCGGGGTCCGACTTCGCGGTGTTCTCGTGCCATTTCGAGAACCTCACCTTCTGCGGCGCGCAGCCGGGCAACCTCGTCGGCGACTATTGGTACAACTGGCCGGTCGCGCAGTGGGCGGGGATCGTCCATGTCGATGTCGCGAAGGGCGTGTACGTGCAGGTCGGCGGCTATGTCGAAAACCCCAACGAGCTGAAGAACAGCTTCTTCGTCGCGCGCTGGCGCGGCGCGACCGGCGTGTTGATCCCGTTCGAGGCGGGCTGGACGCGCGGGCTGGAGGGCGGGCACGTCGGATCGTACAAGGTGGGCGGCTGGTATTCGACCACCGACGGCGACGACGTGCTGCTCGACGTCAACCACCAGCCGACCGTCATCACGGGCCTAGCGCCGCTCAAGCATTCGGGGCGCTACGGCGTCTATGCGAGCGTTCAGCAGCAGATCACCGGCACGTCGAAGGACGGCAAGGCGCTGACCGGGCTGGGCGTGTTCGCCAACGTGACTCAGGCCGACCGCGCGACCAGCGTGACCGACAACCAGGTCGCGCTCGGGCTGTTCTACAAGGGGCTGTTGCCGGGCGTGGGCGGCGATGTGCTCGGCGTCGCGGTCGGGCGGACCAACGTCAACGGGCGCGCGGCGCGCGCCGATCTGCTGGTGCCGGGGACGCCGGTGCGCGATGCCGAATATGCCGCCGAAGTCTATTACAGCATGACGCCGGTGCCGTGGCTGGAATTGCAGCCGAACGTACAACTGATCCACCACCCCGGCGGCGTGACGACGCTGGGCGACGTCGGCGTTCTGGGGTTGAAGGCGGCGATCACGCTGTAGCGGTTGCGGTGTCGGCTTTACGCAAGGCAGCGCTCTGCGGTGGCAGGATCTTCGATGTCACGCCGCCTCGGCATAGAGCGTGGCTTCACGTCCCTTCAGAACGTCGGCAAGGAACCAATACGCCTCGCCCCATGCATTCAGCACGGTATCATCGACCGCATCGCCAAGAACGTCCTTGATCGCCGGGAGCAGGGCGTTGGCGACGGCAGGGTAATGCTCTGGTTTGATGTGCGTCGCGACGTGGCGCGCGGCGATGCGTTCGATCGCCGGTTTCAACGCGTCAAGCTTGTCGGCGTTCTGCGCAAAGGCGAGGATGGCGGCCGCGAGCCGCTTGGGCTGCTCGCCGGAGTCTTGAGCGGCCATATCGAACAGCGCTTTGATCTCGGGATCGACAAACAGCCGTTGGTACATGCGTGTCGTGATCTCAACCCCATGCTTCTGGAGAGCCGGAGCCGTCGATTTGATGATGACGATGGTATCAGGCGATAGGGGCTCTGACATAAACTCTCCCAAGCACGGCGATATTGATGCGGTTGGCATTACATATAGATCATGATCTTCCGCCATGCACGTCTTGATCTCCATCGAAGCTCATTTTACGATCCTTTATCATCTAAATACGTAGAATCCCGGGGTTGCGGACCGATGGCGGCCGACTTCCTTATTCCGGTATACATGGATCAATTGTTACTGAAACATGCGTCCCGGCAATCTCGCCATCGACCCCGTAAATCCCCGGAAGGCGCAAGATATAATCGCCGCCCTCCCGATCGACGAAAAGTTCGGAAAGCACGTTCTGGTGATTCCACCCGTTCAGCTTTACATTCTTGGTGCCTTGAATGGTGAAGGTCACCAACGCGTGGCGATCGAGCCGGAAATGACCGCTCTCGGTTATGTCGCTGTTCGTCCTCCATACATGGACGCGCATGACTGAAGGCTCAGGATTACGCCTGAGATCGATACTAACGACCTCCGCATCATGGAAGTCGGGCGAATAGCCGAACCAATGATTACCTCAGCCCAGCCCGGAATGGCTTCCATATCAGTCATTATCCCTTGGTAGGTGGACCAACGGTCATCGGCAATGCGGCAAGGAACGTCCACTATGAGGCGCCTGCCGACAGCCGGCGGACCCGACGCCGCTCCCGGCGAGAACGGCAAAAGTGGTGGAAAGCCGTCACTACCGTGTTAGGTTCGCGTGATGCTTCACACTCGCGACTTGAATGGCACAGCCGAAGTCGATGGCCTTCGATACGAGTGGGCCGTCCAACGGGAGCCGCAATGGTGCACCGTAGACGGCTGGAAGGGCATGACTGTCGCTCTTCGTCAATGTGACGCCCAACGGGAGGCGCTTCTGGAGTTCCCGATGCCCTCGGGGAAGCGTTCGAAGCTCCAACCGCAACTACGGCGTCCGCAGGTCAATCAGAGGATCATAGAGAACGGCATCCGCGCTGCATTGATGGCAGGCTGGGAACCGGCATCGCGGGGCAAGCCTGTCGTCTTCGAGGTTGACGCCAACGGCTGCTAATGGGCGGGAGCCGTCATCCGATCGCGAGGGGGTCGAGAACGGCGAAAACTGGTGGGAAGCGGCGGTCCCTTTGGGGGGCGCTGGAAAGTTGCCTCGATCTTCAAGATCGAAGCGTGGCTGGCAGTCATCGACGCGTAAGATTAGGCTATCGGGCATCATCGTGATCGAACGGCGATAGGAACGGCGGATGGGTTTGACGGTGCGTACAGCAACTTGTTACTGCGGTCGCGTTCGGTGTGAGGGCATTGGCGCTCCGATCGTGAGTACGGTCTGCTACTGTAGCGATTGCCAAGCCGGGGGGCGCCAGATCGAAGCTTTGGCCGGCGCGGACAGCGTTCTCGATCCAGACGGCGGAACACCATATCTTACGTATCGCGACGACCGCTTCGCATGCGTAGAAGGTGCTGAATTGCTCGTCGGCTACAAGCTCAAGCCGGATGCACCGACGCAGCGCTTCGTGGCCTCCTGCTGCAATACGGGCTTGTTCCTCAAATTCGCGCCGGGGCATTGGACCTCATCCTATCGCTCACGGTTCAACGGTCCGTTGCCGCCGATCGAAATGCGGACGAAAGTCGGCAGGCGTAAGTCCGATTTACCTATTCCCCAAGATGCCCCGGCATATCGCTCCTTTCCCTTAAAGCTCTTCCGCCGCTTGCTTGCGGCTCGTATCGCGATGCTGTTTTCGCCCTCCTCCGCCGGTCAGTCGTGAGCGTCGGGACCATTCGGAACGGCGCCAGTTAGCGGCAAGTCAGCGCGCCTGGGAACGGCTTGGATTGGGCGAGAGCCGCCCAACGCCGTCCTCAAAAGGAACGTCTGGTGAGCAGTAGTGCCGGACAGCTTGCGACCCGGTCGGAGCGCTATCTCGCGACCGAATAACCATATCGGTTAAATCGCTGTCCTACAGCACACCGTTCGCGGTAGCGACTCCGCCTTCACAGGCCATCGGGGATTCGCTGCATGAGATACCTCTTCCTTGCGGTCGCGTTGCTGTCCGCGCCGGCGCAGGCGCAGCGTGCGGCGTCGGTTCAGGCGCCGGGCGGCTATGCGCCGATTCAGGCGCCGTGCGTTCGGCAAAGCGACAGCAGTTGTGTGGCGGTCAGCCCGACCGCGCCGCTGCCGACCACGCAGGGGCCGCTCGGCGCGGCGATCTCGACGCCGCTTGCCGGCAGCGTCACCGCCAGCGCGGTGACGCCGACCTCGGGCGCGGCGAGCTTCGCGGGCGGGACCGCGACGATCGGGCCGATGGTGCCGCAGCTCGGGCGCGACATCGGCCTCAAATTGTGGAGCGCGGACAATGCGGTGTTCTCGTGCCAGATGCGCGACAGCATCGACGGCGGCGTCACCAAGCTGCCGCTGACGATCTTCGATGTCGCGATCGGCGGGCCGTATACCGCGCCGGTCAACAGCGCGATCACGTCCGAGAGCATCGCCGACACGCAGGTCTATCTGCTGTGCTCCGTGAGCGCCGGCACGCTCAATTATGTGGTGGCGCAATGAGCGCGCGGCATATCGTAGCGCTCGCGGCGCTGCTCGGCGCGTCGCCCGCCGCCGCCGAAAGCGATCCCGCCGCGCGTGGCCTCGCGCTGCGCGCGAACACCGCCGCCGCCGCGCGCGTGCCGCGATTGTCGGTGATCTCGGGCGCCGAGCAATGGTACGGCCTCGCCGCGACGCTGACGCCGGGCACGTTCAACACGGTGCGCGTGCTTCACCGCAACCTTGCCGGTTGCACCGCGACGGGGTTGCGGCTGCTCGCGGGCAATTACGGCTGGGCGAACACCAGTTCGGCGGGCAGCCCGTCCGCGCCCAAGGAGCGGCAGAATCCCTATCCGATCATCATCCACAGCGCGTTCGAGTTCGCGGGTACGAAGACCGACCAGCAACAGCCGCGCTCGGCCGTCCGCTGGGGCGGGCAGCCGACCGCGACGCTGACGCCGTCGACCGCCGCTTATGCGTTCCCCAACCTGTTGCTGTCCGATCCCGTCCCGGCGTCGGTCGCGCCGGGTGCCGCGTTCTACGAGCGCTCGTCGATCACGCAGACGGCGGCGGGGCAGCAATATTTCAGCACGGTGTCGCTGCGCGGCGGCACGACCGGGTTCGGCACCGACAGCGGCGAGGGATCGACGGTCAATTCGGGGGTCGAGCGCGCGTTCGACAATGCCGCCGGGGACGTGAGCGTGGGCGCGCCGCAATTCGCTGCCGGCTGGTCGGCGCTGGCGGTGCTCGGCATCTGCGCGGACGGATCGGTCGCGCCGTCGATCGCGATCGCCGGGGACAGTATCGTCGCCAAGGTCGATGACGCGGGGTATGGCTATTTCACCGGCGGCTGGGCGCTGCGCGCGTTCGCGGCCTATCCGCACATGCTGCTCGCGCTGCCGGGCGAGCGCGAGATGGATGCGGTGCAGGCGTGGAACTCTGCGTCGCGGTTCGAGGCGTCAGGCTACGCGACTCATGTGCTGTGGGCCTATGGCCGCAACGATCTGAGCTATGACGTCGGAGTGCTCGGGCTGACGCCCGCGCAGGCGCTCGCGGCGATGAAGGCGGTGCGGTTGCAGGCGGCGAAGGCGTTCATGATGCCGCGCGGCGGCGGCGCGCCGGGTCAGGTGTTCATCGCCGCGACGATCCTGCCCGCGCCGACCTCCTCCGATGGCTTCCTGACGATGGCCGGGCAAAGCAAGGACGCCTATGAGGCGGGGCGCGTGCTGTTCAACCAGTGGCTGCGCGATCCCGGTCCGGCGGGGTTCATCGCGCAGGCGAATGCGCAGGTGGCGGGGGTGGCCAATGCCGGAGTGGCGCGGGTCGCCGATCCGTGCGCGGGGCTTGAGGTGAATGCGGGCGGCGTGCCGACGCGCGACGGCGGGTACTCGCCGCCCGCCACCGTCACCTATGCGACCGGCACGTCCTCGGGCAGCAACACCAGCAACAGCTTCAACGATAGCAGCAAGGCGTGGGCGGCGGGCGCGCTTCGCGGTGCCGAGCTTCAGATCGTGTCGGGCACCGGCGCCGGGCAGTATCGCGGCATCGGCGGCAACAGCGCGACTCAGGTGCTGATCGCCGATCCGTGGACGACGTTGCCCGATGCGAGCAGCACCTATCGGATCACCGACGCGCCGGGCTGGAACGGCGTCCATCCGGGCACGCGCGGCGCGATCCTGTCGGCGGCAGGGATCAACGCTGGCGTGCTGATGCGGCCGCTGGCCGGGCAATGAGGAGACGAGCATGAACCAGCGTGAGCAACTGATCGCCTATCTCGCCACGCTCGCCGCGCTGGCGGTGATCTTCACGGTGGCGATCGTCGCGGGCGTGGTGAGCGCGCACGTGATCGGCAAGATCGAGGCGTTCGGGCTTGGCACGATCACCGGCGGGCTGATCGGCGTGCTGCGGCTGCCGGGGAACCCGCCGGTGAGACCGGAGTGAGGGGGTGCGCCGGGCGGCCCCAACTATAGCACAGCGACAATACCCAAACCGTTCGTGCTGAGTAGAGATCGAGTAGGGCCAAAGGCCCGTATCGAGAGCTCGTATCGAAGCACAGGTTCCGCGCGGGGGCTGTGCTTCGATACGCCACCTCGATACGCCCGCTGCGCGGGCTACTCGGCGGCTACTCAGCACGAACGGGGGTTGTACGAGATGGCCGGGCGGCTCCACACGCCCGACCACGCCCTCAGTCCGCCACCGGCCCGTGATTGGCCGGCGCCGGGCGTTTGGCCATCCACACCACGCCGATCAGCACGATCGAAACCCAGCCGCACAGCCAGAAGATTTCGAGCGACGACAGCAGATAGGCCTGGCCGACGATCTGCCGCATCACCACGCCGACCGCCTGCCCCGGACTGGCGCCCAGCGCCTGAAGCTGGTCGAGCGTCTGGCGATAGACCGGCGACCAGTCGCTGCCGGCCTCGGTCAGCCGCGTCTGGTGGAGCGCTTCGCGCCGGTCCCAGAAGGTGGTGGTGAGCGACGCCGCGAAACTGCCCGCGGTGATTCGCGCGAAGTTGGAGATGCCCGAGGCCGAGGGCACCTTTTCCGCAGGCACGCCATCGAGCAAAATGGTGATGAGCGGCACGAAGAACGCCGCCATCGCCACGCCCTGCAACAGCAGCGGCGCCGCCAGCACGAGGAAGCTCGCATCGGGCGTGTACCAGGAGCGCATGAAGAACGAGATCGCGTAACAGACGAACGCGAACGACGCGATCCAGCGCACATCGATCCTGAGCCGGCTGATGATCGGCGTCATCACCACCGCCATGATCCCGGCCGGCGCGGCGACGAGCCCCGCCCAGGTCGCGGTATAGCCCATCTGCTCCTGGAGCCACAACGGCAGCAGCAGGTTGTTGGCGAACAGCACCGCATAGCCCAGGCAGATCGCGAGCGTGCCGAGCGCGAAGTTGCGGCGCTTGAACAGGGTGAGATCGACCGCGGGCTGGCCGTCGGTCAGCTCCCAGATGATCCACGCGACGAAGCCGACCACCGCGCACACCGCCAGTATGACGATCAGCGGGTTGTTGAACCAGTCGCGATCCTTGCCGAGATCGAGCATCGTCTGGAGGCTGAACACCCAGAAGGCGAGCAGGATGAGGCCGACCGTGTCGATCCGCACTTTGCGCGTCGGGGTCTCGCGCGACTTGAGCGACTGCCAGCTGATGAACCCCGCCGCGATGCCGATCGGCACGTTGATGAGGAAGATCCAGCTCCAATGGTAGTTATCGGAGATGTAACCGCCCAGCACCGGGCCGAACACCGGCGCGGCGAGCGTCGTCATCGACCAGATGCTGAGCGCGGTCCCGCGTTTGTGGGATGGGAAGATCGCGATGAGCAGCGCCTGGCTGCCCGGGATCATCGGGCCAGACACGCCGCCCTGGAGGATGCGGAAGACAATCAGCGAGGGCAGATCCCAGGCGAGGCCGCACAGCAACGAGGCGATGGTGAAGGCGAACACCGACACGGTGAAGGTCTTGACCACGCCGAAGCGCTGCATGAACCAGCCGGTCAGCGGCACCGTCACGCCGTTCGCCACCGCGAACGAGGTGATGACCCAGGTGCCGTTGTCCGAACTGACGCCGAGGCTGCCCGCGATCGTCGGCAGCGAGACGTTGGCGATGGTGCCGTCGAGCACCTGCATGAAGGTGCCAAGCGCGAGCGCGACGGCGGTGACCGCGAGGGCCAGCCCCGCGAGCGGCGGCGGCCCGGCGGCCGCTCCGGGCTGGCCGCTCACCGCGCGCGGCCCAGATTCTGGTTGATGATCTGGCGGATTCGCGTGTCGATCTCGGGGCCGCCGTCGAGGCTGGCCTGCGTGCCGCCGGCGGGGGGCGCGCTCATCGCGACGAGCGGCTTGGACTGATCGGCGGTATCGACCGTGACGTTCGCCGAGAGGCCGACGCGCAAGGGGTGCGCGCGCAGCTCGCGGGGATCGAGCGCGATGCGGACCGGCACGCGCTGGACGATCTTGATCCAGTTGCCCGAGGCGTTCTGCGCCGGGAGCAGCGAGAAAGCGCTGCCGCTGCCCGCGCCGAGACCGAGCACATGCCCGTGGAAGGCGAGCTTGCCTCCGTAGACGTCGGCGGTGATCTTGACCGGCTGGCCGACGCGGATCTTTTCGAGCTGAGTCTCGCGGAAGTTGGCGTCGATCCACAGGCTGTCGAGCGGCACCACCGCCATCAGCGGCGTGCCGGGGGCGATGCGCTGGCCGAGCTGGACGGTGCGCTGCGCGACGACGCCATCCATCGGCGCGACAATCCGCATATGGCTGGAGTTGATCGCCGCCTGCCGCACATTGGCGATCGCGGCGAGCACGCGCGGGTTGGTGTAAATGCTGGTGCCCGCAACCGCACTCGCCGCCTGCGCGCGCTTGGCGAGCGCGAGGTTGAGGGCGGCATTGGCGGTGGTGACGGCATCGGCGGCGTGAGCAACTTCCTCGCCCGAGACGGCGCCATCGGCGGCGGCGCCCTTGCGGCGGGCGAGGTCGCTCCCCGCCTTGGCGAGATCGGCGCGGGCCTGCGCGATTTCGGCGCTGGCCTCGTCGACCGAAGCGCTGTCCGAGCGCACGCCGCGCACCGCCTGGCCGAGCGCGGCCTCGGCGGCTTGCAGCGAGACATCGGTGGTGGCGGGGTCGAGATCGATCAGCGGCTGGCCGCGCTTGACCGCCTGGGTGTTGTCGGCGTGGATCGCGAGCACGGTGCCGCCGTCACGCGCGGTGACGCTCACCACATTGCCGCCGACATAGGCGTCGTCGGTCTCCTCGGTGGGCGGGGCGGTGAGGACGTGAATCGCATAGAGGATCGCGGCGATTAGCAGGATCGCGCCGAAGATCATGAAGGCGATGCGGCGCGTGCGCGACTTGGCCGTCGGTGGGGCGGCGGCGGGCTGGGGTGCCGGCTCCGGTGGCGGCGCCGCGGTGGTGACGGGCGCGGCGGCGGGCATATCGTCCCCGTCGTCGCGTGCGGTATCACGGTCAATGCGCGTCGAGTATTCGGTCATAGTCCCGACCCCTTGGTGTTTGCGGCGACCGCGACGCGGGGATCGAAGCCCCCACCCAGCGCGGCGATGAGTTTGATTCGTTGGGTGATGGCGTTGGCCTCGGCGTCGATCCGGCCCTGCTCGGCTTCGAGCAGGCGGAAGCCCGAATCGACCGCGTCGAGTCGCGAGCCGAGTCCGGTCGAGGTGCGTACCGCGTCGAGCCGAACCGTGTCGCGAAGCCCGGCGACGACCTTGTCCTGTTGGGCGAGATCGGCATCGGCGGCGCGGACGTTTGTGATGGCATCGGCCGAATCGCGCACCGCGGTGATGACGCTCGCGTTGTAATCGGCGACCGCCTTGTCGAGATCAGCGCCGGCGCCGCGATATTGCGCGCGCAGGCGGCCGCCCTCGAAGATCGGCAGATGGATCGCCGCGCCGCCCGATACCTGCGCCGAGCCGGCGGTGAAGAACTGGCCAAGCCCGAGTGCCGCCAGGCTGGCGAGCGCCGAGATGTTGACGTTGGGCATGAAATCCGCGCGCGCGACCGCCCGGCCCGACACCGCCGCGTCGATCCGCGCCTGTCCGGCGAGCAGATCAGGCCGCCGGCCGAGCAGATCGGCTGGCAGCACCGCCGGCACTTCGGGCGGACGATCGAGCGCGAGCGTGGAGGCCGCGATCTGCGGATAGAAATCGGCGCCGCGCCCGACCAGAGCGGCGAGCGCATGGACCGCGAGATCATGCTGCTGAAGGCTGCGCACCTTGGCCTGCCGCGCCTCGGCGAGCAACGTTTCGGCGGTGCGCGCCTCGAACTCGCTGGCGAGCTTGTGCTTGATCCGCGACTGCACGTAGCCGAGCGCCTGCTGGCGGGTGGTGACGAAACGGTCGGCGATCTCGGCCTGGCGGTCGGCCTGGACCAGACTGGCGTAGCTCTGCGCGACCGCAGTGGCGATCATCAGCCGCGCGGCTGCCGCATCGAGCTCGGCGGCGCGTTCACTCGAGCGCGCCTGCGCGACCAAAGCGCGCTGGCGGCCGAACAGATCGAGATCCCATGACAGGTTCGCCGCGAGCGACGGCACCGCATAGGTGCGCCCGCCATAGGGCGGCGGGATGACGTAATGTTCGCTGAACCGCTCGGCCTGAAGCCCGGCGTCGCCGGTGATCTGCGGCAATTGGCCGGCATGCTGGACGTCGATCGCGGCCTGCGCCGCGCGGACGCGGGCGAGCGCGCCGGCGAGGTTGGGGTTGCCGGCGAGCGCGAGTTCGACCAGCCGGCCGAGCTGCGGATCGCCGAACGAGTCCCACCAGCGATCCGACACGGCGGGCGCTGCGTCGCTCAGGCCAAGCGCGACCGGCTTGAGCTGTGCGACCTGCGGGGCATCGCGCGGCACGCTCGCGCAGCCGGCGAGCAGCAGCGCGGTCGCCGCCGCGATGCCGCGGGTGATGAGCGGGCGGCTCATTCCACTGTCTCCACGACGAAACCGGCATGTTCCTCGGCGAGCATCCGTTCGGCGACGACCAGCAACCGCGCGAGCATCGACGAGAATTGCGTGACCTCGTCATCGTTGAAGTCGGCGATCAGCGTGTTCCAGCCCGACACCACGATCGGCGCGATCGCCTCGATCTTGGCGTCGCCCGCCGCGCTCACCTTGAGGCCGACGACGCGGCGATCCTCGGCGTTGCGATCGCGCAGCATCAGCCCGCGCTCCTCGAGCGTGTCGATCAGCCGGGTGGTCGCGCCGCTGGTGATGTTGAGCTCGCGCGCCAGCTCGCCGGGGTTCGAGATCGCGCCGTCGCGAACGACCTTGAGCGCAATCCACTGCGTGACGGTGACGTCCTCCGCCGCGAATCGCCGTTCGAGCAACGTCTTGACGTGCTGTTCGAGCCGCCGAAGCATCCGCCCCGGTGAGCGCTGCGTCGCGCAATCCTCTATGGTGAGCCGTGCCAAAACCTGCCTCCGAAATATCTGCATGTGCAGATAATGCGCGTGCAATGGCTGACAAGTGCGAAAGATGCAAACGTTACGATGCTTTGCGCACGCAAAGGGGGCGCGCGTGCCGGGGGGCGGCGGCGATGGTTGCGCGAGCTCCTAGTTCGACAATGCCTTGCGCAACGCATCGTTGATCCGCACCTGCCAGCCGGGGCCGGTCTCGCGCCAGCCGGCGAGCACGTCCGGATCGAGCCGCAACGTCACCTGCTTTTTCGCATCCGCCTTGGTCGACCCCGTCGGCCGACCCCGCTTGCCTTTGCCGAACGCCGCGAGCACGTCAGGCGACAGCACCTCGGCGGCGGGTCTCGCGGCCGCAAAATCCTGATCGAGCCACTCGGGGTTATCATCGTCGAACGCGACGGGCGGATTTTTCTCAGAGGCCATGTCGGCGTATCTCCTTTCGGTGCGCGCGGCGGTAGCTGATCGCGCGGATCGTGGCGCCGCGAACCGCGAAGACGAGGCAACGCGCCTCCCCTCCGACCAAGCCGAATGCGCGATAGCGCGTCTCGCGATAGTCGAAGCGATCATCGACCAGCACAACGGCGGTGGAGAGATCGAATTCCGCCGCGTCCGCGAGCGAAAGGCCGTGCTTGGCGACGTTGGCCACATCCTTTGCGGGATCGAATTCGATATCCACGGATTATTTGTAACGCCAATTTATTTGCGGCGCAAGATTTCCGTGTCGCTACGACTACAGAGCGGCCACCGGGCGGTCCGTGCCGCTCGCAGAGCATTGACCGGAGGCCAAAACCCCCTAAAAGCCCCGAATTCCCGTGAGGGGGCGATTAGCTCAGTTGGTAGAGCGTCTCGTTTACACCGAGAATGTCGGCGGTTCGAGCCCGTCATCGCCCACCATCGCCGAACGAGAACGGCGCAATGGCAGTTCAGCGTTTCACGAACGCATAGTCGGTCATGTCATTGGCGCCGATCAGATGAAGCGCGTAAGCTTCGTGTATGGCCGGCATCGCCTCGCTATCCTTGTTGAAAAAGACATATTGAAGCGTACCGCCAAACCGGACAGATCCGCGATCGACACTAACGCCGCGATCGACTTCAATACAAAAGCCGCGTTTACTGTCCGTGACTTTGTAATGCGCGGTTTCCACGCCCGTGGAGATCACGCCATCGCGCAAGGTCAAAGGCGCGCAGCAGGGGTTCCGATATACACCGTTCGCCCACGCCTGCGATGGCGGAGAATATCTCGGGGAAACCAGATATATAAGGCCGAAGACGAAAATCATTCCCGGCACCAACACCATGCCGAAAGCTCGGATCATCGCGGCCTGCGCGGCCTCATCTTCTGGCGTAGATTTCAGGCGCATCGCTCCAGTTACTCAGCACGCGCGGCGCGGTAAAGCCGACAATAGGGGACGAATCCCCGGTCGACATGAGCGCAAAGGGAACGCGAAACTCGCGATTCCGGGCTGAAATGCTTGGTGTTCTCTGGTCGGGGCGACAGGATTCGAACCTGCGACCCCCACACCCCCAGTGTGATGCGCTACCAGGCTGCGCTACGCCCCGACCGAGGGAGGCGCGTGTAGGCGGAAGGGCCGCGGGATGCAAGCGAGATCGCTATCCCGCCTGTCGCGCCTGCAACACGCGCAGCGGATTGTTGCGTGGCCCTCGCGATGATGGTAGCGCGCGCCGCTTGTAAGCGGGGCGGCTGCCGCCTCCGCGCCCGGTGCTTCGCCGGCAGCTTTTGTTCAGGACGCCATGTTCGCCACCTCAGCCCTTGCCGCTTCCGCCACCTCCACATCCGCCGCTGGCGGTAGCGGTGGTGTGGCGTCGATGTTCCTGCTGTTCTTCCCGTATATCGCGATCGCGGTGGTCGGCTATTTCCTGCTGCTGCGCCCGCAGCAACAGCGCATCAAGGCGCAGCAGGCGAAGATCAACGGCGTCAAGAAGGGCGATTCGGTCGTCACCGCGGGCGGCGTGCTCGGCAAGGTGACTCGCGTCGAGGACCAGTATGTCGAGGTCGAGGTCGCGCCCAACGTCCGCATCCGCGTCGTCAAGGCGACGCTGTCGGAAGTGACCAACCCGCTCGCCAAGCCCGCGAACGACTGATCCGATGCTCGATTTCCCGCGCTGGAAGATCGCCTCGATCCTGGGGTTGCTCGCCTGCCTGATGGCGCTGGCGATCCCGAGCTTCTTCCCCGAAGACCAGACCAAGGCGTGGGGCTGGATTCCACACCCGCGCGTCAACCTCGGTCTCGATCTCGCCGGCGGCAGCTATCTGCTGCTCGAGGCGGACACCGCCGATCTCGCGAAAACCCGCATCAATACGATGCGCGACCAGATCCAGAGCGAGATGTCGCGCGCACCCGCGATCGACATCGGCGACATCGCCACCGATAACGGCAAGATCAGCTTCATGCTGCGCGACGTCACCAAAATCGACGCGGCGCGCGAGCGGCTCAACAAGCTGACCGCCGGCGCGGGGCTGACCGGCCAGCGCGACTGGGATCTGAACGTCGTCGACAGCACGCGCGTGGTGATGACGCCGACCCGGGCGGGTCTCGACCAGGCGATCAGCCAAGCGATGGGCGACGCGACCGAAGTCGTGCGCAAGCGTATCGACGAACTCGGCACCAAGGAGCCGACGATCGTCCGCCAGGGCAGCGACCGGATCGTCGTGCAGGTGCCCGGCCTGCAGAACCCGCAGGCGCTGAAGGAGCTGATCGGCAAGACCGCCAAGCTCGAATTCAAGATGGTCGACGAGACGCCGATCTCGCCCGAGGACGCAGCCAAGGGCATCGTGCCGCTCGGCACGCAGCTCCTCGCCGACGCCGAGGGCGGCCCCGGTGGCAAAATCCTCGTCAAGCGGCAGGCGATCCTGACCGGCGACCAGCTCGTCACCGCGTCGCAGAGCAACAAGCAGGAAGACAACGCGCCGATCGTCAACTTCACCTTCAACAGCGAAGGCGGCAAGAAGTTCGCGCGGATCACGCAGACCAACATCGGCAAGCGTTTCGCGGTGGTGCTCGACAACACGGTTATCTCCGCGCCGCGCATCAACACCGAAATCCTCGGCGGCTCAGGCTATATCGAGGGCAATTTCACCGTCGACAGCGCCAACCAGCTCGCCATCGCGCTGCGCTCGGGCAAGCTGCCGGTCGCGTTGAAGGTGGTCGAGGAGCGGACCGTCGGCCCCGATCTCGGCGCCGATTCGATCCATGCCGGCGTGCTCGCCTGCACGATTGCGGTGATCGCGGTGATGATCTTCATGTTCGTCACCTACGGGCGGTTCGGCGTCTATGCGAACCTCGCGGTGATCATCAACGTGGTGGTGATCGTCGGCGTGCTGGCGCTGCTCAACTCGACGCTGACGCTGCCGGGCATCGCCGGCTTCGTGCTGACGGTCGGCACCGCGGTCGACGCCAACGTGCTCATCAACGAGCGTATCCGCGAAGAGCGGCGGCGCGGGCGCAGCGTGCTCCAGTCGGTGGAACTGGGCTACAAGGAAGCCAGCCGCACGATCTTCGAGGCGAACGTGACGCACGCCATTTCGGCGATCATCATGCTGCTGATGGGCTCCGGCCCGATCCGCGGCTTCGCGATCGTGCTGCTGATCGGCATCGGCACCTCGGTGTTCACCGCCGTGGTGTTCACGCGGATGCTGGTGGTAACGTGGATCCGCCGCGCGCGGCCTACGGATATGAATATATGAAACCGACACCGTCACCCCAGCGAAAGCTGGGGTCTCCCTGCGGCGCGCGTAACGCCCTCCCCGAAAAGACCCCAGCTTTCGCTGGGGTGACGAGACCCGTATGCGCCTGCTGAAACTCGTTCCCGACAACACCAACCTGCCCTTCGTCTCGCTGCGCGCGTGGGCGTTCGGGTTGACGATGCTGCTGTCGATCGCCGCGATCGGGCTGACCGCCGTGCGCGGGCTCAATCTCGGCGTCGATTTCGTCGGCGGCTTGATGATCGAGGAGAAGTTCGCGACTCCGCCGCACCTCGATTCGCTGCGCTCGACGATCGACAATCTGGGCCTGGGCGAAGTGCGGCTCCAGCAGTTCGGTGATCCGCGGACGGTGTCGATCCGCTTGCCCCCGCCCAAGAGCACCGACAAGGGCGCGACCGACGCCGTCGTCCAGAAGGTCCAGGCGGCGATCAACGCCAAGTTCCCCGACGCCAAATTCTCCAAGCAGGATGCGGTTTCGGGCAAGGTCTCGGGCGAGCTGATCTGGAAGGGTGCGCTCGCGGTGGTGCTCGCGGTGTTCGGCATCGGCCTGTTCGCGATCTTCCGCTTCGAATGGCAGTTCGGCGTGTCGACGGTGGTCGCGATCGTCCACGACGTGCTGATGACCCTGGGCTTCTTCGCGCTCACTCAGTTGGAGTTCGACCTCAACATCGTCGCGGCGGTGCTGACCATCATCGGCTATTCGATCAACGACAAGATCGTCATCGACGATCGCATCCGCGAGAACATGCGCCGCTATCGTAAGATGGACATGCCGCAGATCGTCGACCTGTCGGTCAACGAGACGCTGCCGCGCACGGTGATGACCTCGCTGACGATCCTGATCGCGCTGGTCGCGCTGCTGATCTTCGGCGGGCATGTGCTGCAGGGCTTCACCGCGGCGATGATCCTTGGCATCGTGGTTGGCACCTATTCGTCGATCTACGTGTCGTCGTCGCTGCTGATCACGCTCGGCCTGCGCCCGGACCCCACGAAGGGCGACGCGCCGACCGGCAAGGCGGTGCCGAGCGAAGGCATGCCGCCCAAGAAGCGCTGATCCGCCGTGCGGATGGATAAGGAGCAGAATAGCGACGGGCCGATCGTCTCGGCCTTTTCGCTCGGCGGCTTCAAGGTCGATGACGGCGTGTACCGCGCGCTGCTGCTCACCCCCGAGCGTGCCGACGGCTGGGAACCGCCCGCGCTCGACGCGCTGACGGTGGAGGCGCTGGCGCCGCTGCTCGCGCTCGATCCCAAGCCCGAGTTCCTGCTA
Source organism: Sphingomonas panacis (assembly GCF_001717955.1). Classification (NCBI taxonomy): domain Bacteria; kingdom Pseudomonadati; phylum Pseudomonadota; class Alphaproteobacteria; order Sphingomonadales; family Sphingomonadaceae; genus Sphingomonas; species Sphingomonas panacis. The sequence continues at coordinate 1,560,611 of NZ_CP014168.1, read as the reverse complement.
CTCGGCACCGGCGCGACTTTGGTGCGCCCGTCGCCTGCGTTCACCCGGGCCGTCGAGGCGCTGGGGTATGGCATCGAGGCGATGGACAGCCGCGCTGCCGCGCGCGCCTGGGCGGTGCTGCGCGGCGAGGGCCGGTGGATCGCGGCGGCGTTGTATCCGCTGGGCTGACCGGCGGCAGCGCCTGATTACCGTTCGCCCTGAGCTTGTCGAAGCCTGTCCTGAGCGGCTGGCTTTGCCAGCCAGCCGAAGGGGGCGTGTCCGGGGCACGTGCTTCGACAAACTCAGCACGAACGGAGGAGGTTAGACCACAACCAGCCCGCTGAGATGCTCGTACAGTGCATCGGTATTCGCGCTCCAGGCGAACCGCTCCGCCCCCTTGCGCACCGCCGCCTGCGCCGCCGGCGCGGCCAACACATTCCCGATCGCCCCCGCGAACGCTTTCGCGTCACGCGCGACGACGCGCCCGTAAGCGGCGTCAGTCACCACCTCGCATGCGCCGCCGGCGTCGGTGATGACGATCGGCGTGCCGCACGCGAGCGCCTCGACCCAGGCGTTCGCCAGCCCCTCTGACGCGGAGGCGAGCGCCATCACGTCGGCGGCGGCGATCAGCGCCGGCACGTCGGCATGCGGCAGCGCGCCGAGCAGCCGCACGCGATCGCCGATGCCGAGTGCGGTGATCTTCGCCTCGAGCGCGGCGCGCGCCTCCCCTGCCCCGGCGATCAGCAAGGAGACGCCCGGCAACGCCGCCACCGCGTCGATCACCACGTCATGCCCCTTGCGCGCGATGAGCGCACCGACCGAGACGACCAGCGGCCCGCTCACGCCGAATGCGGCTTTCGCCGCGATGCGGTCGCGCGGGGCGAAGCGGTCGAGATCGACGCCGGTATGGTGGACCCGAATCGTGTCCGCCGGGATGCCGAGCGCGGCCATGTCGGCGCGCATCGCCTGCGAGACGGCGAGCAGCCCGTCCGCCTGCCGCCCGGCGGCGATGACGCGCGCGGCGGTCGCGGGCGCAGTGCCCCAATGGTGGATGTCGGCGCCGCGCGCCTTGATCGAGACCGGCACGCCCAGCGCCCTGCCGAGCGCGACGGCGGCGGGGCCGTCGGGAAAGAAGAACTCGGCGTCGATCACGTCGAACGCGAAATCGCGGCGGATGTCGGCGAGCAGCGGGGCAAGCGCGCGGATCAGCGCGGGCACGTGGAAGCGGCCTGCCGTTCCCGGCAGCGTGAGGAAGCGAGGTCTCCGCACATCAAGCCCCTTCCACGTCTCGCGTGCCGGCAAGCGCACGAGCGGTGCGTAATGGCCGTGGCGCGAGAGCGGCCACGGCGGCAGCCCGACCGGGGCGACGACGCGCAGATCGACGTCGAAATGGGCGGCAAGGCCAAGCGTCTGCCGCTCGACGAACACGCCGAGATTGGGCGCGGCGGCGTGCGGGAACAGGGTGGCGAGGGTCAGCACGCGGAGCATGGTGCCGGGCTTATCGCAGGAAGGTTAAGAGCGCGCTGCCAAGGCAGCGGCGCCGGCGCGATTGCGTGATCGCGGATGCGCCTTATGATCGTCGATGGGGGAGAATGGACATGTCGTGGATGATGTTGGCGGGGTTGCTGGTCGCAGCGGTGGACCCGGTCGCGCTCGAGCCCGCGGGCAAATGGCGGCTCGACGCGGGCGCGCAATCCTGCCTGCTGATGCGCACGTTCGGGAGCGCGCCTTCGGACGTCACGCTCGTATTGCACCCGCGTCCGGGGATGCCACGGATCGATGTGATCAGCCTGCACGCCGCCGATGCCGCCAAGCCGAACGCGGAGCAGCCCGCCACCGTGACGGTGCTTCCTTCAGGTGAGCATTTCGACGGAAAGGCGGACACGGCGATCGTCGGTGATGGCCGGGCCCGCGATACCGCTTCCGTGCCTGTGAAGATCATCGACACGCTCCCCGCCGCCACGCATCTGACGCTCTCGATCGCCGGGGGGCCGTCCATGAGCTACCACCTCGGCACCGCAGCCAGCGCGATCACAGCGCTGAAGGCGTGCGAGGACGATCTGCTGCGAAGCTGGGGCGTCGATCCAGCACGGTTCCGGCCGATGGTCGAACCCGGCCAGCCCGGCTATGTGGATGTGCTGAAATATATGAAAGATGATTACCCGGCTGCGGCGCTTCACGTCTCGGGTAGAACGATCGCGCTGCTGACCATCGCAGAGACCGGCAAGGTCTCGGCTTGCAGGACCGTCGAGAGCGCCGGTCACCCTGCGCTTGACGCGAAGACCTGCGAGATCGGCAAACGCATTCGCTATCCGCCCGCGCAGGATGCGGGCGGGGCGCCCGTCAACAGTTGGACGGTACTTCCGATGCGGTGGATCTCGCGAGGCTGATCTCGAAAGGCAGGCCGTCCCATTCGTGCTGAGCCGTCGAAGTACATGCCGCGAGCGCTACGCTCGGGACCCGCCCCTTCGGCTCGCTGGCAAAGCCAGCCGCTCAGGACGGGCTTCGACAGGCTCAGGGCGAACGAATTTGAAGGCGCCTGCCGCATCGCCTCCACGGCTCAAATGCGCGTGTCACCCGGATAGGCGAACAGTACGTCGCTGCCCGCCGCCGCGTCGATGTGGCAGGTGCCGGTCAGCGTCAGGCATTCGCCGGCTTTCCAGGCGACGCCGTCGGCCACACCCGATCCGGTGACGGGGACGAACCAGCCGGTCACGCCTTCGGGCAGCGTGATGTCGCGGGCGCCGCCGGCGAAGCGTTCGATCACGAATTTGGGGCCTTCCGCCAGCACGATGTGGTCGCGGCCGTCGGGGGCGGGGGTCGGCAGCGGCACGAACGGCACCGGATCGGAGGCGGCCACGCCAGCGTCGAGATGGAGTTCGCGGTCGCTGCCGTAATCATAGAGGCGGTAGGTGAGATCGACGTTCTGCTGAATCTCGATCACGGTCAGCCCGGCACCGATCGCGTGGACGGTGCCTGCCGGCGAATAATAGAAGTCACCGGCCTTGACCGGCTTCCAGTCGAGCAGATGCTCGATCGAGCCGTCGAGCGAGGCGGCGCGCAGCTCTTCGCGGGTCATCGGCGCGAGCGTGCCGATCGCGATCGTCGAGGCCGGTTCGGCGGCGAGGATCAGCCACGCCTCGTCCTTGCCGCGCGGATAGCCGGCCGCGCGCGCCGCCGCGTCATCGGGATGGACCTGAACCGACAGGCGATCGCTGGTGAACAGATATTTGATGAGCAGTTCGGGTTCGCCGGCGTGCGGAGTCTGGAACCATACCTCGCCGATCGCGGGTGTGTCCGCCGCCGGATCGGGGAAACCGGGCCACAGATCATGCCGGCCCCAGGGCTTTTCAACGCGCTTGGTCGCCAGAAGAGTGGCCGTCATTCGAATCTCCGCTGCATTTGCGAAACGATCTAGCCCGAACGCATCGGGACTGTCATCCGATCCTTGGCGATCCCGTGTGATCCGTGGCGGAAAAGCGGCGGCGATACGGCTTTTTTCGAAGGGGATTGTTCGTGGCTCGGGCGTTCGGCTAAGGGTGCTGGCGATGCGTATCCCAATGTCTCGCTCGATCGCGCTTGCGCTTATCGCCGCTTCGGCGCTTCCTGTCGCCGGCTGCGCTTCGCGCGGCAAGGCCAAGGCCGATATCCCCTATGTCGCGCGCGATGTCGGCACGCTGTATACGGCGGCCCGCAAGCGGCTCGACATGGGCCAGTACAAGCTCGCGGCGGCGCTGTTCGACGAGGTCGAACGCCAGCATCCCTATTCGATCTGGGCGCGCCGAGCGCAGTTGATGAGCTCGTTCAGCTATTATCTCGCGCACGATTATACCAGTTCGATCCAGGCGGCGCAGCGCTTCCTGTCGGTCCATCCCGGCAACCGCGACGCGCCTTATGCCTATTATCTGATCGCGCTCGGCTATTACGAGCAGATCAGCGACGCGACGCGCGACCAGAAGATCACCCAGCAGGCGCTCGACGCGCTGGGCGAGCTGATGCGGCGCTATCCCAACAGCAAATATGCGCTCGACGCGCGGCTCAAGGTCGATCTCGTCCGCGATCACCTTGGCGGCAAGGAAATGGAGATCGGCCGGTTCTACGAGCGGCGCGGCCAGTGGCTCGCGGCGTCGATGCGGTTCCGCACCGTGATCGACGAGTATCAGACGACGACTCACGCGCCCGAGGCGCTGATGCGGTTGACCGAATGCTATCTCTCGCTCGGCGTGCGCGAGGAAGCGGAGAAATCCGCGGCGGTGCTCGGCGCCAATTACCCCGGCACGATCTGGTATGCCCGCGCGTTCAAGCTGATGCAGGAGCATCCGGTCAAGCCGGCCGCGAAAAAGGCCTGACCGTCAGGCCGGAGGCGCTGACATGCTGACCTCGCTTTCGATTCGCGACGTGGTGCTGATCGAGGCGCTCGACCTCGATTTCCATGAGGGACTCGGCGTGCTCACCGGCGAGACCGGGGCGGGCAAGTCGATCCTGCTCGATTCGCTCGGGCTGGCGCTCGGCGCGCGCGGCGATTCGGGGCTGGTGCGGCAGGGTGCGGCGCAGGCGGTCGTCACCGCCGTGTTCGATACGCCGCACGCGGAAGGCCCGATCGCCGCGCTGCTGGCGGAGAACGGCTTCGATCTCGAACCCGGCGAACCGCTGATCGTGCGCCGGATCGTCAAGGCCGATGGCGGCAGCCGCGCTTTGGTCAACGGATCGGCCGCGCCCGCCGCCTTGCTGCGCGAACTGGGCGCACATCTCGTCGAGATCCATGGCCAGCATGACGATCGCGGGCTGCTCGCGGCGGGCGGACACCGTGCGCTGCTCGACAGTTTCGCGCGTATCGATACCGGCACCGCGGCGCGCGCGCATCGCGCCTGGCGCGCGGCCGAGGACGCGCTGGCGGTGGCGCGCGCCGATCTCGACACGCAGGAGCGCGACCGCGAATGGCTCGAACATGCCGTCGCCGAATTGCGCGGCTTCGCGCCCGAGCCCGGCGAGGAGGAGGAACTGGCGACTCGGCGCGCGGGGATGCAGCGCGGCGAGAAGATCGCTGGCGATCTGCGCGCGGTGGCCGATCTGCTCGAAGGATCGGACGGCGGGCTGGCCCGGCTGCGGCAGGCGGCGCGTATTCTAGAGCGGCTATCGGACGACCACGAGGCGCTTGCCGAAGCGCTGGAGGCGATCGACCGCGCGATCGTCGAGGCAGATGCGGCGCAAGAGGGGATCGATACCGCCGCGCGCGCGCTGGCGTTCGATCCGGCGCACCTGGAGGCCGATGAGACGCGGCTGTTCGATCTGCGGGCGCTGGCGCGCAAGCACCGCGTCCAGCCCGACGCGCTCGCCGAGCTGGCCGAAACGCTGGGCGCGCGGCTCGATCTGCTGGAGAGCGGCGGCGCCGGGCTGGCGGTGCTGGAGCGCGCGGTGGCGGAGACCGCCGCCGCCTATGACGCCGCCGCCGCCACGCTGACCGAAGCGCGCACCGCCGCGGCGGCGCGGCTCGACGCGGCGGTGAAGGCGGAGCTTGCGCCGCTCAAGCTCGACGCGGCGCGGTTCCGCACGGTGGTCGTGCCGCTGTCACCGGCGCAGTGGAGCCCGAACGGCAAGGACCGGGTGGAGTTCGAGATTTCGACCAATCCGGGCGCGCCGTTCGCGCCGCTGGTCAAGATCGCCTCGGGCGGCGAATTGTCGCGCTTCATCCTCGCGCTGAAGGTCGCGCTCGCCGAGGAAGGTGGCGCGGCGACGATGGTGTTCGACGAGATCGACCGCGGCGTCGGCGGTGCCGTCGCCAGCGCGATCGGCGAGCGGCTGGCGCGACTGGCCGGGCGCACGCAAGTGCTGGTGGTGACGCATAGCCCACAGGTCGCCGCGCGCGGGCGCCAGCATCTGCTGATCGCCAAGAGCCACGACGGCCTCGTCACCCGCACCGGCGTCCGCCAGCTCGACGCGGGCGAACGCCGCGAGGAAATCGCGCGGATGCTGTCTGGCGCGACGATCACCCCCGAGGCGCGCGCGCAGGCGGAGCGGTTGCTGGAGACGGCGTGACGAGCCGGCATTGACGGTGGTTAAAACGGCTTGGTCAGCGTCACCATGATGCGTTTGTCGGGCTTGCCGTCGGGCGTCGTTTCCTGCGCGGCGTAGGCGTTGCCCTTCACGTCGCCGAGCATGAAGCCGAGGCCCGGGCCGGTGTTGGGGTGCCAGCGATCGGGCACCGGGCGCAGCCGGAACTGGCTCGGCCCGACGCGTCCGCACACGATGATCTCCCCGTCCGCATCGGTGCCACCGTGGCAGCGCGACGGCACCACTACGGGGCCGGTGGTGCCGATCGGCGGGGTGTCGTCGATCGATGGCGCCTGGGCCAGCGCGAGGAGCAGGATCAGCATGGCGGGAGCATAGCGCAACAGCGGCCAGGGACCGAGTCAGGATTAGCGGGCGACAAGCGGTGCGGGCTGTGCTACAACGGGTGCATCCCGCGACCTGGCCCTCAAGCATCGTCGGACTGAGAGACTCCCGCGCTCCCGCTTGTTGGCGACGGACGTGTGCTTTGGCTCTCCTTTCACATTTCCCGACGCCACGCGACTGCCTTTTGGCCGTTGCTGTGCCAGCGCGCTCGGCCATCGGCTGAGCGCAGCCCCTCGTAGACGCCGGCCGGGGCCGGACGGTGTCTGCGTCTCTGATCTCGGCCCCAACCGGCACCGCGCGAATGCCCGGTGCCGCTACGCTAAGGAAATACCCATGCCGATTGGCACCGTGAAATTCTTCAACGCCGACAAGGGCTATGGCTTCATCGCGCCGGAAGACGGCGGCAACGACGCCTTCGTCCACATCAGCGCGGTGGAAGCCGCTGGCATGCGCACGCTCGATCGCGAGCAGCGCGTGAACTACGAACTGGAGCAGGATCGTCGCGGCAAAACGTCCGCGGTCAATCTGAGCGCAGCGTAAACGGATCGGGTGGCCCGGGGAATCCTCCCCGCGCCGCCCGCCTTCCCTTCCTTGCGGAGATACGCGATGAGCACCACTGTTCTTTTCTACCAGGATCGCGCGCGCCAAGCGCACGCCGATGCCGCGTCCGCAACCCTCGACAACGTCCGCGACCGCTGGCTTCGCGCCGCCAAGGCGTGGGACGAAATGGCGGTCCGCGCCGAGAAGACCGAACAGCGCCGCTCGGTCAACGAAGAAGCCAAGCTCTCCGTGAGCATGATGGCCATCTGACCCTTTCCGATCGTACCCGGCGCGGTGTAACCCGCCGCGCCTGGCACGAACGATGTGGCGCTTGATCCCCGGCCCCGCTCTCGTCTAGCCCGTCGCAATGTCGACACCGCTGCCCGATACCGAAGCCCCCGAGACCGAAGCCGAAGCCGCTGCGGAGCTTGCGAGCCTCGCCGCCGAGATCGCGCACCACAACCGCCGCTATCACACCGAAGACGCGCCCGAGATTTCGGATGCCGCCTATGATGCTTTGGTGCGCCGCAACGCCGCGATCGAAGCGGCCTTTCCGCAGCTCGTCCGCGCCGATTCGCCGTCGGTTCAGGTCGGCGCCGCGCCATCCGGGCATCTCGCCAAGGTAGCGCATGCACGGCCGATGTTCAGCCTCGACAATGCGTTCAGCGACGAGGAGGTGGCGGACTTCCTCGGTCGTGTGCGGCGCTATCTCAAGCTTGCCGACCACGACGCAGTCGCGCTCACCGCCGAACCCAAGATCGACGGCCTGTCCTGCTCGATCCGCTACGAGCAGCACCGCCTCGTCCGCGCGCTGACACGCGGCGACGGGCAGATCGGCGAGGATGTCACCGCCAACGTCCGCACCATCGCCGACATTCCCGAGTGCCTGCCCGATGGCGCACCCGACATTTTCGAGGTGCGCGGCGAGGTGTATATGGCAAAAGAGGATTTCGCCGCGTTGAACGCGCGGCTGCTCGCCGAGGCGGAAGCGGCTGGCAAGGACGCGCGCCAGTTCGCCAACCCGCGCAACGCCGCCGCCGGATCGCTCCGCCAGAAGGACGCCGCCGTGACGCGGGAGCGCCCGTTGCGGTTTTTCGCCTGGGGCTGGGGCGAAACCTCGGACCTGCCCGGCGAAACGCAAAGCGCGGTGATCGCCGCGATCCGCGACTGGGGTTTTCCGGTCGCCGCCGCTTTCCGCCCGGGCGGCACGCTGGAGGATGCACTCGCCACCTACAAGGCGATAGAGGCCGAGCGCGCCGACCTGTCATTCGATATCGACGGCGTGGTCTACAAGGTCGACCGGCTCGACTGGCAGCAGCGGCTCGGCTTCGTCGGGCGCGCGCCGCGCTGGGGGCTCGCGCACAAATTCCCCGCGCAGCAAGCGCAGACCACGCTGGAGCGGATCGACATCCAGGTCGGCCGCACCGGCAAGCTCACCCCCGTCGCGCGGCTCACGCCGGTCACCGTCGGCGGCGTCGTCGTCACCAACGCGACGCTGCACAATGCCGACGAGATCGCGCGGCTCAACGTGTGGCCGGGCGACCGCGTGGTGTTGCAGCGCGCCGGCGACGTCATCCCGCAGATCGTCGAGAACCTGTCGCGCGACGAGTCGCGTGGGAGCTGGCCGTTCCCGACGCATTGCCCGATCTGCGAGTCCGAGTCGGTGCGCGAGGACGAGGAGATCGACATCCGCTGCACCGGCGGGCTGATCTGCCCGGCGCAGCGGCTCGAACGGCTCAAGCATTTCGTTTCGCGCGGGGCACTCGACATCGAGGGGCTCGGCGAGAAGACGCTTGAGGAATTCATCGCACTCGGCTGGATCACCGAACCCGCCGACATCTTCCGGCTCGCCAAGCATCGCGACGCGCTGCTCGGACGCGAGGGATGGAAGGACAAATCGGTCGAGAACCTGCTCGACGCGATCGAAGCCAAGCGCGCGCCCGATCCGGTGCGGCTGCTGTTCGGGCTCGGCATCCGCCACATCGGCGTCGTCACCGCGCGCGACCTGTTGCGGCGCTACCACACGCTGCCCGAGGTCCAGGCATTGGCCGACACGGTGATCGCGCTGCGCGACGGCATGACGCCGGCGCTGGCCGAGGAGCCGCGCAAATTCCGCAACCGCGTCGACAAGGCGGTCGCCGAGCATATCGGCGTCGAGAATGTCGGCGCGGCGGTCGGCAACGCGCTCGCCGACTTCTTCCACGAACCCCACAACCGCACGGTGTGGACCGATCTGCTCGGCGAGGTCACGCCGCCGGCCTTCGCGCAGGATACGCGCGAGTCGCCCGTCACCGGCAAGACGATCGTCTTCACCGGCACGCTCGAGACGATGAGCCGCGACGAAGCCAAGGCGCAGGCCGAGTCGCTTGGCGCGCGCGTCGCGGGCTCGGTTTCGGCCAAGACCGATCTCGTCGTGGCGGGGCCGGGTGCTGGATCGAAACTGAAGAAGGCGAGCGACCTCGGGGTCGAAGTGGTCGACGAAGCTGGCTGGGCCGCACTGGTCGCGGGTGCGATCTAAAGACGAGCAATCGTTTCGGACCCGGTGATGCTTTTTTGCAACGCGGCAAAACTAGCTGCGTCGGGGGCTGGCGCATGACCCCTTTGTCATTTTACTTAAATAATCAGGTCGCAGGGGGCCGGGGACGGCGCGGACACCGCGCAGACTCGCGACATCGCGAATAATGATAAATGGGGGTTTCAAACATGCGTAATCAATTGCTTATGGGCGCAGCCATCGCCGCCTTGGTGATGCCTGCCGCAGCCAGCGCCCAGGAAACGACGGCGACTGTGCGCGGCAATGTCGTCGCTCAGGGGGCGCCAGTCGCAGGCGCAAGCGTCATCATCGAAAGCACCACCACCGGCGCGCGCTCGACAGCGACCACCGACACTTCGGGTTCGTTCAACTTCAATGGCCTGCAGGCGGGCGGTCCATACACGCTGACCGTGACCAGCGCGCAGGGCAATTCGACGATTACCGACATCTACACCGTCGTCGGCCAGCCCTATGACCTTCCGGTCGATCTTGCCGAGCAGACTGGCGGGTCCGACATCGTCGTCACCGCTAATCGGGTCCAGGGCGCCGGCGTCCGGTCGGACGGCCCGCAGACGATCCTGACCGCGACCGACATCTCGCGCGTCGCTTCGGTCAACCGCGACATCCGCGATCTCGCGCGTCGTGATCCGTTCGCGCGCTTCGAGGACACGTCGGGTTCGGGCGGCGGCAAGTCGATCTCGTTCGCCGGCGTCAACCCGCGCTACAACAAATTCTCCGTCGATGGCGTCACCGTCAGCGACAACTTCGGCCTCAACTCGGATGCCAATCCGACCCGCCGCGGCCCGGTGCCACTCGACGCGATCGGCCAGTTCTCGACCTCGGTCGCGCCATATGACGTGCGTCAGGGCGGCTTCCAGGGCGGCGCGATGGACGCCATCCTGAAGAGCGGCACCAACAAGTTCCACGGCAGCGGCTTCTTCAGCTACAACAGCGATGGGCTGACCGGTGACGCGCGTCGCCTCGGCGGCACCAAGCTCAACTTCGACAGCAAGACCTACGGCGTCACGCTGTCGGGTCCGATCATCAAGGACAAATTGTTCTTCATGGTCTCCGGCGAGCGCAACACCGAAGGCAACCCGCTTTCGCCAGCACCTGGGCAGGTGCCGAACCTCAACCAGTCGCTGATCGACAGTGTCACCGGCGCCGCCAAGACCGCGTTCCCGGATTACAACGCCGGCGGCGTGCTGACTTCGTCTTCCGACAAGGACGAGAAGATCGTCGGCAAGATAACGTGGAACATCTCCGATCGTCAGAAGCTGTCGCTCAGCTACATCAACGCCTATGACGAGACGAACTTCCTCCAAAATTCGAACACGTCCAACTCCACTCCTCAGCTTGGCCTTTCGTCGGACGCCTATAAGGCAACCGAACTGCTTCGCGCCGGCATCGTCCAGTTGAACTCGGACTGGACCGACCACCTTTCGACTGAGGCGCGTTTCCTCTACAAGAGCTACGATCGCGGCCAGTTGGCACTGGGTGGCAACAGCTTCGGCCAGAACCGGGTCTGCACCTCGCCGACCAGCATCACCAACGGCGGCTCGACGGGCAACTCGTTCATCGCCTGCGGCACCGGCTTACCCGTGGTCACGTTCGGTCCCGACAGCTCGCGCCAGTCGAATATCTTCAACACCGACACCTATTCGGGCTCGTTCCTGATCCGTTACAATGCGGGCAATCACGACATCAAATTGTACACCCAGTACGACCAGGTGAGGATCTTCAACCTGTTCCTGCAGAACACACGCGGCAACTGGTATTACGACTCGGTTGCCGATCTCGCAGCGCGCCAGGCCAGCTCGGTCACCTATCAGAACGCCGCGACTGGCAACCCCAACGACGCGGCGGCGAGCTTCGGTTATCAGCAGTACCAGTTCGGCCTGCAGGATGACTGGCGCATCAACGACAAACTCACCGTCACGGCGGGGGTTCGCTTTGACCTGTACGGCTCGCACTCGCCGATCCCGCTGAATCCGGGCTTTACGCAGCGCTACGGCTACCCGAACACGCTGAACTATTCGGGCCTCAGCGTGCTCCAGCCGCGTGTCAGCTTCAATTATAAGCCGGTGTCGGACATCTCGGTACGCGGCGGCTTCGGCATCTTCAGCGGCGGTTCGCCGGACGTGTATCTGTCGAACAGCTACTCGAATGCGGGCGCGGGCGCGGGCGGCGTGGGCATCACCAGCCTGACCATCAACCGCACTGGCGCGAACACCTACACGCTGAACGGTGCACCGCTCGATCCGGCGGTCGCAAGCGCGATCCTGCGCAATCCGGGCGGCGCCACCATCCCGGCGCAGCTCCAGGCGCTGATCCCCAACACCGGCGCGAACTCGCTCGCCAACATCAACGCGCTCGGCAAGAACTTCCGTATCCCGTCGGTGTACAAGGGCACGTTGTCGGTGGACTGGACGCCGAACAACCTGCTGGGCGGCGGCTGGGACTTCGGCGCTGACTTCTACTGGAGCAAGGTCAAGGATCAGGTGTACTTCACCGACATCCGCTCCATCCCGATCGGTACGCTGCCGGACGGCCGGACGCGCTTCGGCCCGCTGGTCGGCACCAACACCAACACCGATATCGTGCTGGCCAACACGCATAAGGGCCGCAGCTATATCGGCGTGGTCCGCGCATCGAAGACCTTCGATTTCGGCCTCGATCTCGACGTGTCGTACACGTTACAGGATGTGACCGATCAGACTCCGGCGACTTCATCGACCGCCAGCTCGAACTACGGCAACGGCGCGTTCCTCGATGGCAGCGGCGCCGCTTACGGCATCGCCAACGATCAGCAGCGTTGGTCCTTCAAGTATGGCGTCGGCTTCCACCATGCCTTCTTCGGTGACAACACGACGACGTTCCAATTGTTCGGTTCGACCAACGCCGGCCGTCCGTACAGCCTCACGATGACGGATGTCGGCACCGACACGCGTAGCGTCGTGTTCGGCGTGACTGGCCGTGACGATCGCTTCCTGCTCTACGTGCCGAAGAGCGGCACCGATCCTATCGTTGAATATGACGGCGACACGCAGTCCAAGCTCGACGGCATCATCAACGCCAACGGCCTTGCCAAATATCGCGGCAAGATCGCGCCGCGCAACAGCGTCCGCTCGCGCGCCTACACGCAGATGGATCTGCATGTGTCGCAGGACCTGCCGCTGTTCGTCGGCAAGTCCAAGCTGACGCTGTTTGGCGACATCCAGAACTTCCCCAACCTGCTTAACCGTAGCTGGGGCCAGTTCCGCCAGGCCGTGTTCCCCTTCGTCGAGGACGTCGTCTCGGTTCAGTGCCTTGGCCCCACCGGCGCGCCGAACACCGCTCCAAACCAGCCTTGCACGAAGTACAAGTACAGCGCGGCGGTCAACCCGAACACGAGCGTCGCGGAAATCAAGCCGTCGCTCTACTTCATCCGCGTCGGTGCGCGGATCAGCTTCTAAGCGCTCCGTCCATCGTGCCATCGCCGCCGCTCCCGAAAGGGGGCGGCGGCTTTGTTTTGGGGTTTTTGACGCCCCCTTTCCGTCAGGCGCCATTTAGGCTATCGGCGCCGGCAACCTTTTCACTCAAAAGCATCGGGCAGTATTTCATGAGCCTCCGCAATGTGGCCATCATCGCGCACGTCGATCACGGCAAGACCACCCTCGTCGACCAGCTTTTCCGTCAGTCGGGCACGTTCCGCGACAACCAGCGCATCGAAGAGCGCGCGATGGATTCCAACGACCTCGAAAAAGAGCGTGGCATCACCATTCTCGCCAAGCCGACCTCGGTCGACTGGACGCCGCCGGGCAGCGACGAGAGCATCCGCATCAACATCGTCGACACCCCCGGCCACGCCGATTTCGGCGGTGAGGTCGAGCGCATCCTGAGCATGGTCGACGGGGTCGTCCTGCTGGTCGATTCGTCGGAAGGCGCGATGCCGCAGACCAAGTTCGTGACCGGCAAGGCGCTCGCGCTCGGCCTGCGTCCGATCGTGGTGGTCAACAAGGTCGACCGCAGCGACGCGCGCATCCAGGAAGTGCTCGACGAAGTGTTCGACCTGTTCGTGTCGCTCGACGCGACCGACGAGCAGCTCGACTTCCCGGTGCTCTACGCATCGGGGCGCAACGGCTATGCATCGACCGACATGGACGCGCGCGAAGGCACGCTGATCCCGATGTTCGAGACGATCGTCAGCCACGTGCCGCCCCCCGCGGTGGAAGTGGCGGGCGTGCCGTTCACCTTCCTCGTGACGCTGCTCGACCGCGACAACTTCCTCGGCCGCATCCTCACCGGCCGGGTCAATTCGGGTACGGTCAAGACCAACCAGGCGATCCACGCGCTCGATAACGACGGCAAGATCGTCGAGGTCGGCCGCGCCTCCAAGATCATGTCGTTCCGCGGGCTCGAGCGGGTGCCGGTCGACGAGGCGAAGGCGGGCGACATCATCAGCCTCGCCGGCCTGACCGTCGCCACCGTCGCCAACACGATCGCCGACATCACCGTGACCGAGCCGCTGCACGCGCAGCCGATCGATCCGCCGACGCTGTCGATGCGCTTCGCCGTCAACGATTCGCCGATGGCGGGCCGCGAGGGCACCAAGGTGACGAGCCGCATGATCCGCGACCGCCTGTTCCGCGAAGCCGAATCGAACGTCGCCGTGAAGGTGACCGAATCGGCCGACCGCGACAGCTACGAAGTCGCCGGGCGCGGCGAGCTTCAGCTCGGCGTGCTGATCGAGACGATGCGCCGCGAGGGCTTCGAACTCGGCATCAGCCGCCCGCGCGTGCTGTTTGGCGAGGACGAGAACGGCAAGAAGACCGAGCCGTATGAAGTCGTCATCATCGACGTGGACGAGGAATATTCGGGCACGGTCGTCGAGAAGATGAACCTGCGCAAGGCCGAGATGACCGACATGCGCCCCTCGGGCGGCGGCAAGACCCGCATCACCTTCTCGGCGCCGTCGCGCGGGATGATCGGCTATCACGGCGAGTTCCTGTCGGACACGCGCGGCACCGGCATCATGAACCGGCTGTTCGAGAAGTACGGCCCGCACAAGGGCAACATCGAAGGCCGCAAGAACGGCGTGCTGATCTCGAACGGCGCCGGTGAGGCGCAGGGCTATGCTCTGGGGCCGCTCGAAGAGCGCGGCATCCTGTTCGTCGGCCACGGCGAGGCGCTGTACGAGGGCATGATCGTCGGCGAGAACGCCAAGACCGACGACCTCGAAGTCAACCCGATGAAGTCCAAGCAGCTCACCAACTTCCGCGCCAGCGGCGGCAAGGACGACGCGATCCGCCTCACCCCGCCGAAGAAGATGACGCTGGAACAGGCGATCGCCTATATCGACGACGACGAGATGGTCGAGGTGACGCCGAAGTCGATCCGGCTGCGCAAGCGGTATCTGGACCCGAACGAGCGCAAGCGCGCGAGCCGGGCTAAGGCTGCGGCGTAAGCGGGTCGCGCCAAGCCGGAGCGCAAGCTCCGGCGCGGCCACCTGCGGCCCGCCCGGCCGGCGCCGCTACAGCGGCGTCCGACGGCGCGGCTTTGCCGCGGCGCATTACAAAAGCTGACATAAGTAATTCGGCCTGCTAGCTTTCTCGCGTGGCCATGCGGCCTCTCAGGGGGGGGTTGCTTGAGCCGACAGCTTATCAACGAATATCGCGCCGATCTGGATCGCTTGCGCGCGGTATCCGGCAGCCGCCGTGAGTCCGTTTTGCGCGAGGCCTTCAAAGATTTGCTCAAGCGCTGGGGCCGAGCGCACGATCTGCTGTTCGTCCCAGAACACGCCATCACGACGCCGCAGAAGAACCGCATCTACCTCGACGGCGCGCTGCTTCACGCGCTGCGCGTGCCTTTCGGCTACTGGGAAGCGAAGGATGCCGACGACGACCTCGACGCCGAGATCGCCGCTAAATCGCGCAGGGGCTATCCGCGCGACAACATCGTCTATTCCGATGACCGAACCGCTGTATTGATCCAGGACGGGCAAGAAGTTGCACGGGTCGCGATGGACGATACTGAGGCGCTCTATCCCCTGCTCGTCCGCTTCTTCGCACATGAACGCCAGGAAATTGCCGACTTCAACAAGGCGGTCAAGCAGTTCAGCCAAGACCTGCCCGCCGTGCTGGAGGCGCTGCGCGACCGCATCGCGAAGAAGCGCAAGGCGTCCAAACTCTACGTCGCCGCCGAAAAGGCCTTCCTCGCCCATGCGCAGGAAGCGATCAATCCGGTGGTGACGCAGGATGACGTGCAGGAAATGCTAATCCAGCACATCCTTACCGAAGACATCTTCGCCAAGGTGTTCGACAACCCCGATTTCCACCGCCAGAACAACGTCGCCTCGGAACTCTACAAGCTCGAGGAAAAGCTGTTCGCGCGCGGCGAGAAATCGACTCTGCTGCGCGCGCTCTCGCCCTATTATTCGGGCATCGCGCGCACCGCCGCCGTCATCCAGAGCCATTCGGAAAAGCAGGGCTTCCTGAAGGGCCTCTACGAGAATTTCTACAAGGTCTATAACGCCAAGGCCGCCGACCGCTTGGGCGTGGTCTATACGCCGGGCGAGATCGTCCGCTTCATGATCCGCTCGACCGACTGGCTGTGCGAGAAGCATTTCGGCAAGAACCTGGTCGATCGCGGCGTCGAGATCCTCGATCCCGCCACCGGCACCGGCACTTTCATCGTCGAACTGCTCGAACATTTTCGGGGGCATCACGACAAGCTTCGCCACAAATACAAGGAAGAGCTGCACGCCAACGAAGTCGCGATCCTGCCCTATTACGTCGCCAATCTGAACATCGAGGCGACCTATCAGGCGATCACCGGCCAGTTCGCCGAGTTCGAGAATCTGTGCTTCGTCGACACGCTCGACAATGTCGATGCGCTCGGCATCCATGCCGGCCACCAGTTCGATCTGCTCGGCAGCCTGACCGACGAGAATATCGAGCGGATCAAGAAGCAGAACCGGCGCAAGATCAGCGTGATCATCGGCAACCCGCCCTACAACGCCAACCAGCAGAACGAGAACGATAACAACAAGAACCGGGCCTACGCGCACATCGATAAGCGCATCAAGGACACGTACATCAAGGCGAGCACGGCGCAAAAGACCAAGCTCTACGACATGTACGCGCGCTTCTATCGCTGGGCGAGCGACCGATTGGGCGATGAGGGGGTTTTGGCGTTCGTTACGAACCGGAGTTTTATCGATAGTCGGACCTTCGATGGCTTCAGAAAGATAATTGCCAACGACTTTTCCGAGATCAGAATCTTCGACCTCGGTGGAGATTATAAGGAGGCAGGACCAGCAGGCGCTTCAAACGTCTTCGGCATCGGTACGGGAGTCGCGATCGCGTTTTTGGTTCGGCGAAAAGGAAGGTCTGGTGCAGCGCATATCGAGCTTACGATTGCTCCGAATGAAGACGCCGTCAGCAAGCTTTCTTGGCTTCACGAGATCGACCTCGGACAAAACAATAGCACAATCATAAAGCCGCGGGGAGATGGAACTTGGCTTGACGACGCTAATCCTTTTCCTGCGGCATATCTGCCGATTGCCACAAAAGCCACCAAGCAAGGAACCCGTGGACAAGGTTCCATTTTCCATCTTTTCTCTCTCGGCGTGGTAACCAATCGAGATGATTGGGTATATGATCAGGATATGAATCAATTAAAATCAAAAGTTAGTTTTTTAATTGAAGACTATACTAAAGCAATTAAGAACATTGCTCCATGGCATAAAAACGATGCTGATGAGGTTCGATTTCGGTCTGGAATAAAATGGACTCGGGCGTTGAAAGGGCTGGCAAGGAAACGCACGGCAGTTTTACTCCCCTCACTCAGATCAGCAATGTACCGCCCATTCACGAAAATTTGGCTTGCCTACTCGCCCCAACTCAACGAAATGCCGTATCTTAACGGACAAATTTTCCCTTTCTCAGGAGAGGGCAATAATCTGTCCGTCTGTTTTACTGGACCAGATTCACAGAAGCCGTGGATGACCATGGCGACCGCTGTGGTTTGTGACCTGCATCTTGTGGGGAGCGGAGCAGGTACAGTTGAATTACCGCGCTACCGCTACACCAAGTCCGGCGAGCGGATCGACAACATCACCGACTGGGCGTTCAACAAGTTCGTCAAGGAATATGGCCGGAAGGGCGTCACCAAGGACGCGATCTTCCACTATGTCTATGCCGTCCTCCACGATCCGGTCTACCGCGAGACCTATGCGCTCAACCTCAAGCGCGAATTCCCGCGCATCCCCTTCTACCCCGATTTCGCCCGATGGGCGGCGTGGGGCGAAACGCTGATGGCGCTGCACATCGGCTATGAGGAGGTCGCGCCCTGGCCGGTCGAGCGGGTCGAGACGCCCGCGAAGCGCGCCGCCGGCACCACGCCCAAGCCGATCCTCAAGTCGCAGCCCGAAGCCGGCGTGGTGGTGGTCGATGCCGACACGCAGATCACTGGCATCCCGCCCGAGGCGTGGACCTACCGCCTCGGCAACCGCTCCGCGATCGACTGGGTACTCGATCAGCACAAGGAAAAGCGCCCGCGCGACCCGACCATCGCCGCCAAATTCAACACCTATCGCTTCGCCGACTATAAGGAGAGCATGATCGCGCTGCTGGCGAAGGTCGTGCGCGTGAGCGTGGATACGGTAACGATCACCACGGCGATGGCGGCGCTTGATCGCAGCGCTTAAGCGACCGTGCGGGTCGCGCAAATCCCCCCTGTCCTACACCCCCCAACCTCGCATACCTACCACTCCCGCATCACCACACCCGGGAGCCACCCCATGCAAAACCGCGCCCCCATCGCCCGCGAAGACCGCCCCGCCCTCCCCGATTTCGCGCCGGTGCCGCGCAAGAAACACCGGCATGATGGCTGGACGCCGGCGCGGCAGAAGGCGTTCATCGAGGCGCTGGCGGATACCGGATCGGTCAGTCGGGCGGCGCGGATGGTCAATATGGCGCAGGCGAATTGCTATACGCTCAGGCGTGCGCCGGGGGCGGAGGAGTTCCGGCGGGCGTGGGAGGCGGCGCTCGATTTCGGGGTGCAGCGGCTGAAGGATATCGCGTTCGAGCGCGCGATCGAGGGGTATCTGGTGCCGGTGTTCGTGGCCGGCAAGCTCGCCGGCTATCGCCGCAAGACCAATGACGCGCTGCTGATGTTCTGTCTTCGCCATTACGGGCAGGATGCGCAGGGGCGGCGCACCAAGGTCGAGTATTTCAGCACGCGCGCCGAGGCGGGGAGCGCGGACGGGGGTGCGGTCGCGCAGGCGTCTACGACGACGGTGCGGACGGTTGTCTCGGGCGACGGGTGCGAGGGCGGCGGGGCCGAGCGGGGCGATGCGGCGGCGCGGGCGCTGGAGGATTTCGCCGGGGTGGCGCTCGACGCGCAGGCGGAGGCGGCGATCGCGGCGGCGCTGGCCGAGTGCGCGGCGCGGCGGCGGGAGGCGGATGCGGCGATCGAGCAGGGCGGCATGGCGGCGGCGGCGGCGCAGCTCGACGATCCGGCGGCGGCGTTCGTGCGCTGCGACGAGGCGGACGAGCCGACCTGGCTCACGCAGGAACCGGTGATGCCGGTCGAGGATGTCACGTTGTTCGACCGCGACGAGGCGCTGTGGGCGATGACCGGGCTTGAGACTGCGCCCGGGGACGCTGTGGAGGCGGGCGCGGGGGCGCAGGCGGCGGACTCGGCGCCGGCGGAGCACGATGCCGCCCTGCCCCCGGTCGATGCGCTGCTGCGTGCGCTGGCGACCGAGGCGCGGGACACCGCCGCGCTCGACCGCGCCGCCGCCTCCGAGCGCGGCGCGCGCGGCGTGGCGGGACGCGACGGGGCGAGACGGGGCGGCAAGCGGGCGCGCCGACGGATGCGCGCGGCGCACCCGGTCGCTCAGGCGCGCGCTGGCCCAGCGTAGCGCGCGGCGGGATCGCGGCGGCTGAGCACACCGCCAAGCGCGGCGCGTTCGGCCTGCATCGCGTTCCAGTGCGGCAGATGCTCGTCGGCGAGCGGCGGGATCGTCACGGTCTCGCGCGCGTCGAAGCCGACCAGCGCCGCATCGACGAGATCGTCGACCGCCATCACCATCTCCGCCGGGAAGGATTCGACATCCTTGCCAGACCGCTCCCAGATCTCGGTGCGGGTCGCGCCGGGCAGCACCGCCTGAACGTAGAGGCCCTTTGCGGCATAGTGCGCGGCGAGGCTCTGGCTGAGCGTGAGCAGATAGGCCTTGCTGCCCGAATAGACGCCGTCGAACGCTTCGGGGGCGAGCGCCAGCACCGAGGCGATGTTGATGATGGCGCCGCCGTCCTGACCTTCGGCACCGCGCGCGACGAACGCCTTGCCGGCGGCCTGCGCGAGCAACGTCGGCGCGGTGATGTTGAGCGCGATGAGGCGTTCGACATCGGGCGCGGTGGCGGTGAGGAGATCGCCGTCGAGCGCCATGCCGGCGTTGTTGACGAGCAGGGTGATGCGCGCATCGTCGGCGAGCGTGGCGGCGACGGCGGATACGTCGGCGGCGGCGGTGAGATCGGCACGCTGGACGGTGACGGTGCGGCCGGTCTCGGCGCGCAGCCGCTCGGCGAGCGTGTTGAGGCGGGCGGCGTCGCGCGCGACGAGGATCAGGTCGTAGCCGCGCTTCGCGAGCCGATCGGCATAGACCGCGCCGATTCCGGTCGAGGCGCCGGTGACGAGCGCGGTCTGGTTGCGGGGATCGGTGATGGCTTGGGTCATGGGGGGGGTCTCCGTTGCGTGATGTCGCTTGCGTTTTAATAATGATGTGACTATCTTTCTGCAATGGACATGACGGACCTTTCCTGCGGGGTGTGCCCGGTCGGGCGTGGCCTCGCCCGCGCCGGCGATACGTGGAGCATGCTGATCCTGCGCAACGCGGGGCTGGGGCAGACGCGCTTCGACCAGTTCCAGAAGAGCCTCGGCATCGCCCCCAACATTCTCGCGCGCCGGCTGGCGGCGCTGGTGACGGCGGGGATGCTCGCGCGGCGGCGCTACAGCGATCACCCGCCGCGCGACGAGTATGTGCTGACCGAGGCCGGGCGCGACTATCTGCCGGTGCTGCACGCGCTCGGCGGGTGGGCGCGCAAGCATTTCGGCGGGGGCGCGATGCGCCGCCCGGTCGAGGCGGGCAGCGGCCGCGAGATCGTGCCGGTGGTGGTCGATGCCGAAACGGGGGTGCCGCTCGCCGATCTGGCGATCGCGCTGGCGATGCCCTAGCCGCTCGCGGGGGTGCCTAGCGAGCGGCGGTCAATCGTGCCCGACCGCGAGCGCGCCGGTGCGGCACAAGGTCTCCACCGTGCGCGCGAATTCGGTCATCAGCCCTTCGAGCACCGGCTCGAACCCGGCCGCCGAGATGATGTCAGGCGGTGGCGTCACCCCGCCGCGCGGGTCTTCGACGATGAGGCCGCGCGCGATCATGTGGGCGACCTGCCGCCGCACCGTCTCGCGCGGCAGGCCGGTGGCGGCGGAGATCGCGTTGCGCGAGATCGGCACGATCGCCTCGCGCGGCAGCGGGGTCGTGCCGCGCAGCTCGGGCGGGATCGCGCGTTCGCGCATCACCCGCTGCACATTGGCGACCGAGATCGTCAGGAAGATCAGCGTTTCGGTCGGGCCGAGCTGGATCGTCTCGGACAGGGTGCGATGCGTCGTCAGAAACTGGTTGCACAGCGCGGTCATCGCGACGCGCCAGTTCTCGGCCATTTTGGCCGTATTGGTGGTAACACGTGTCCCCATCATCCCTCACGCCCACTCTCACGCCTGGATTCCGCTCCGGGTCGACTGTCGTGGCGAATATCGGCGGTTTGCGCGGCTTCGTAAACCGCGCGCGTGTCAGGGTGAGACGAATCGTCCGACTCTGGTACATCGATGTCACATCGGCGGGCGGCGCCGCGCGGCTGTCGCGAGTCAGCCGCCGGCCTTGGCGCTCACCCGCCAGACGGTGTTGCCGACATCGTCCGCCACCAGCAAAGCGCCCGCCTTGTCGGTGATGACCCCGACCGGGCGCCCGCGCGCGCGGCCCTTGTCGTCGAGGAACCCGGTCAGCAGATCGACCGGCCGCGCGCCCTTGGCGGGGAAGCCATTGTCCCCGAACGGCACATAGACGACCTTGTAGCCCGATGCCGGCACGCGGTTCCACGAGCCATGCTCGCCCACGAACGCGCCGTTGGCGAACTTCGGCCCGAGCTTGGCGTCGGTCGCGAAGGCGAGGCCAAGCGCGGCGACGTGCGGCCCAAGCGCATAATCGGGGCGCTTCGAATATTCCTGCAACGCCGGATTCTCGGGCTGGACGCGGTGATCGATATAGCCGCCCCAATAGAACCACGGCCAGCCGAAGTGATCGCCCAGCTCGACCTGGCTCATGTAATCGGGCGCGAGGTCGGAGCCCATCATGTCGCGCTCGTTGACGACCACCCACAGCCCGCCCTGCGGCGCGAACGCCATCCCCTGCGGGTTGCGCAGGCCCGCCGCATAGATGCGGAACGCCTTGTGGACCGGATCGACCTGGAGGATGTTGGCGCGGTTGGTCTCGGCGTCGAGCCCGTTGTCGGCGATGTTGCTCGACGAGCCGACCGAAACGTACAGCGACCCGTCGGGCGCGGCGAGCAGCCCGCGCGCCCAGTGATTGCCGCCGCCCGGATAGGTGACGACGGTTTCGGGCTTGGCGGTGATCCTGGTCTGGCCGGGCGTGAACGGCACGCGCACCAGCGCATCGGTGTTGGCGATATAGAGATAGCCCCCCGCCAGCGCTATGCCGAGCGGCGAGTTGAGCCCCGAGATCAGCACCGTGCGGCTCTCCGCCACGCCGTCGCCATTGGCGTCGCGCAGCAAGGTGATGCGGTTGGCCGAGCCGCTGTCCGCCCCCGCCGAGCCGATCAGCAGCCCCATCACCCAATCCTTGACGCCGCTCGCCTTGCGCGGCGGCGAATCGGTCTCCGCCACCAGCACGTCGCCATTGGGCAGCCGGTACAGCCAGCGCGGATGCTTGAGATCGCGCGCGAACGGCTGGACCTGAAGCCCGGCCGCCGGCGTCGGCATGGCATTACCCCAGCCGATCGGCTTGGCGATGCGGATCGTCGGGACCATCTGGTTGCGCGGCTGGCTGATGTTGGGTCGCTTGCCGGTGACCGCCTCGAGCGGCAGCTTCGCCGTATCGGGCCGGCTGATCCAATAGCCGACCGGGATCGCGATGACGATCAGGATCAGGGCGATACGCAGGATGTGCTTGAGCATGCCCGTTAGGTAAGCCGTGGCGGCGAAGCGTGAAAGACCAAATCGGCGGCGCGCGCGCAGAACCTTATGGGCATCGGAGCGACCCGTAAAACACCCGACGATCGTGACTCCCGGTGGGAAGTAGCGCTATCGTTCAACCACCAGCGGATGTACCCCGCCGTGATCTCGGACATTGCTGCCGGGAGCACGGGAGGGTTTGCATGAAGTATGCGGCAGGCGTTGCGATGTCGGTGGCGGTGCTGTTGTCCGCCGCCGCGAAGGGTCAGGCCGCGCCGCCTGCAACCGGGGGAACGGCCCCTACCGTGATACGTCGTTTCCTCGCGCCGGGGCTGGATGAGGCGATTGCCTATGCGGAGCTGGTGGACATCAAACATGTCACGACAGCGGCCGACCCCGCCAATGCGGTTATCGATGCGGCTGCCGATGCGATTGCCGATTTCGTGCCGGTGTTTGGTCACGCAACCTCGATTTCCCCGATGCCGATGACCGCGATCAGGGGCGTGGCGGTGCTCTTCCGTTTTCCCAATCAGAAATCCGTCGTGGCTTTCATGGAGGACAGCGGCAGCGTTCGGGGCAGTTCGGGCCATCATGCTTGCAGGATTGTGACGGACTCGTCGAAGGGAAAGCCTGAGTCCGACGCGTTCCTGATCCTCAACCGCTGGTGCATGCACGCGGTCGCACTCTCCAACATCGACGATACGGCTATCCGTAAGTAGGAGCTTTGCGCGCGCGGCGAAACCAAGGGCCTCGCCCGCACCCGTCCGCGCTTCGCCCTTCCCTTTCCCATCGGGAGAGGGAAGGGTTTTACGTTACGCCCGCACGCCCGAGACCGGGAAGCTCCCCAGCCCGCCCGCGCCGACCGATCCGGTCAGCGTGTCGCCGTCCACCGTCGCGGTGCATTCGAGCTTCATCGGCATCGGCGAGGTGATCGACATCACCCAGGCGAGCGTGTCGCCGTCAACCGTGCCGTCCTTGACCTCGACCGAGCCGAGCGCGCCGCTCAGATTGCCGGTGAAGCTGGTGCCGGCGCTCACCACGTTGAGCATCGCCTTCTGTTCGCCGAGCGGCGTGCGCACCACGATATTCCACTGTCCATCGACCGTCGCCATCACGTCACTCCTGTAAGCCGGCCGCCCGGCGCGCGGTGGCGACCGATGCGGCGGGAATCACCTCGACGGGGAGGCCGAGGCTGTCAAGCTGCGGCCGGACGACCTTCGCGTCGCCGACCACGACCCAGAACGCACGAGCCGGGTCGATGGCCGCACGCGCCGCCGCTTCGACCTGCGCGCGCGTCAGCGCGCGGTAGCGCGCGGTGATCGTCGCGTAATAATCGTCGGGGCGCTTCCACAGATCGTTGTTCTGCATCCCGCCGAGCAATGCCTGCGAGGTTTCGAAACTGCCGGGGAGCGAGCGTGTCGCATCGGCGATCGCGCGATCGAACTCGGCCTGGGTCATCGGTTGCGCGCCGACATAGCCGGTCAGTTCCTTGCGCAGTTCGGCGATCGCCGCGCCGGTCTTGTCGGCCTGCACCGGCGCGCTGACCAGATAGGGCGCGGCATGTTCGATCCGCTGGAAACTGCCGCTCGCGCCATAGGCCCAATGCTTGTCTTCGCGCAGGTTCATATTGATCCGCGCGAGGAAGCCGCCGCCGAGCGCATCATTGGCGGTGATGAGCGGCAGCAGCTCATCGGTGCCGGCGAGCGTGTTGGGCAGCGCGCCGAGGATCGTGGACTGCGGCGAATCGGGGCGATCGACCAGCACGATCCTCGGCGTGGTCGGCGCGAGCGGTGCGAACCGCTTGACGCCGCGCGCGCCCGCAGCCTGCCAGTCGCCGAAGCCGCGCTCGAACGCCGCCGCGATCTCGGCGAGCGGCCGGTCGCTCACCACGAACAGCCGGGCGGTGTCGGGGCGGAGCCATGCGGCGTTGAACGCGATCAGATCGTCGCGCGTCAGCGCGGCGACCGCCGCCGGATCACCGCCGCCATTGGCCTTGGCGTAGGGTGAGGCCGCGCCGTACAGCAGCGGCGGCAGCACGCGGTTGGCGAGCGCGCCGGGATCGGTCACTTCCTGCGCGATGGCGGCGAGCAGTTCGGCGCGCTTGCGCTCGACTTCGGCGGGCGTGAACGCGGGGTGGCGCACCATGTCCGCGAACAGATCGATCACCGGCGCGAGATTGACGCTCGGCGCGCTGAACGAAATGCTGGTGCGGTCGGCGCTCATCCCCATGCCGATCCCTGCGCCGAGCCGCTCCTTGGCTTCGGCGAGCGCGGTGGCATCGCGCGCCACGGTGCCTTCGTTGAGCATCGCCAGCGCGAACTTGGCGGTGCCAGACCGCCCCGCCACATCGGCGGCATAGCCGGCGTCGAAGCTCAGCACCGCGCGCGTGAACGGCACCGCGCCGCGCTGCGCATAGACGATCTCGATACCGTTGCTGAGCCGCGCGCGCTCGACCTTGGGATAGGTCAGGTCGATCGCGGCACCGGCGGGCGGCATCGCGCCACGCGTGCCCTTCACCGGCGGCTCGGGCTTGACCGCGACCGGCGCGGGCGGCGGCACCGCCGCATCGGCATAGGCCTCGCGCGCGCCCGGCTCGACGGTCAGCGCATAGACCGGCCGGGACAGCCATTTCGCGGCGACCGCGCGGACATGCGCCGGCGTCTGCGCGGCGAGATCGGCGAGCTGCTTCTTATAGAAGCCGGGATTGTTCGAATAGAGCGCGCCCTCGGCCAAGGTCACCGCCTTGCCGCCGCCACCGCCGACCCGCTCAAGGCCCGCGATCGTGCCCGATACGCTTTCGGTGACGTAGCGGCCGACCTCGTCCGCGCTCGGCCCGTCACGCAAGAAATCCGCGACGATCGCATCGAGCCGCGTCGCCACCAGCGCCGGATCGACCCCCGGCCGCACCAGTGCGCGCACGCTGAAGGTGCCGAGTTGCGCGAAGCTGCTGTTGTGCGCGCTGACCTGAACCGCCAGCTTCTCCTTGCGCACCAGCAGCGTGTCGAGCCGCGAACTCGACAGCCCGCCGAGCACGCCAGCCGCCACGTCGAGCGCCGTCGAATCGGTGTCGTTGACCCCCGGCACCGTCCACGCGCGCAGCAGCAACGTCGCGCCGACGCGGTCCTTCATCACTTCGGACTTGGCGACGGCGAGCGTCGGGATCTCGACGGTGGGCGCTGTGTTCTGCGGCCCGGACGGGATCGCGCCGAAATACTTTTCCACCAGCGGCCTGGCGGTGGTCGCGTCGATATCGCCAGCCAGCACCAGCACGGTGTTGTTGGGGCCGTAATGCGCGCGGAACCAGCTCTTCACATCGTCGAGGCTGGCGGCGTCGAGATCGGCCATCGATCCGATCGTGGTGTGGCCATACGGGTGCCCGGCCGGAAACAGCCCCTCGATCTGCTTGTACTGGACGAGGCCATAGGGCCGGTTGTCGCCCTGCCGTTTCTCGTTCTGGACGACGCCGCGCTGCCGGTCGAGCGTGGCTTGCGTGACCGCGCCGAGCAGATAGCCCATCCGGTCGCTTTCGAGAAACAACGCCCGGTCGAGCGCGGTCCTGGGCACCGTCTCGTAATAATTGGTGCGGTCGAAATAGGTGCTGCCGTTCATGTCGGTGCCGCCGGCCTGTTTGAGCGGCTCATAGAAATCGCCCGGCGCATTCTCGCTGCCGTTGAACATCAGATGCTCGAACAGATGCGCGAACCCGGTCTTGCCCTTGGGTTCGAACTTCGATCCGACATCATACCACACGCTCACCGCGACGATCGGCGCCTTGCGATCGGTATGGACGACCACGCGCAATCCATTGGCTAAGGTGAATTGCGTATAGGGAATGTCGACCTGCCGGATCAGGGCCGCGAGCGGGGCAGGCTTGGTTTCGGCAAGGGCGGGCTGGGTAAGGAACATCATCGTCCCGATAAGAGCGAGAGATTTGAGACGCATGGTTTCATCCCGTGGATCGGCGCGTGCGCTACCATGCGCAAAGACCATCGTCCAATCGCCGACCGGCCCTTGTGTGATAAAAGTGCAACACTATATCGCGAGCATCGAAGGAGGGATTTCACCGACATGAATCTCGAAAAATTCACGGACCGCGCCAAGGGCTTCCTGCAATCGGCGCAAACCGTCGCGATCCGCATGAGCCATCAGCGGATCGCACCCGAACATCTGCTCAAGGCGCTGCTCGAAGACGAGCAGGGCATGGCCTCGGGGCTGATCCAGTCCGCCGGCGGCGATGCCAAGCGCGCGCTCACCGAAACCGATCTCGCGCTGTCGAAAATCCCGGCGGTGTCGGGCAGCGGCGCGCAGGGCTCGCCCGGCCTCGACAATGATCTGGTGCGCGTGCTCGACCAGGCCGAGCAGATCGCGCAGAAAGCCGGCGACAGCTTCGTCACCGTCGAGCGGCTGCTGGTCGCGCTCGCGCTGTCGCTCAACACGGCGGCGGGCAAGGCGCTGCAAGCCGCCGGCGCGAAGGCGGAGGCGCTCAACACCGCGATCAACGCGCTTCGCGGCGGCCGCACCGCCGACACCGCTTCCGCCGAGGACCGCTACGACGCGCTCAAGAAATTCGCGCGCGATCTCACCCAGGCCGCGCGCGACGGCAAGCTCGATCCGGTGATCGGCCGCGACGAGGAAATCCGCCGCACCATCCAGATCCTCGCGCGCCGCACCAAGAACAATCCGGTGCTGATCGGCGAACCCGGCGTCGGCAAGACCGCGATCGCCGAGGGCCTCGCGCTGCGCATCGCCAATGGCGACGTGCCCGATACGCTCAAGGACCGCACGCTGATGGCGCTCGATATGGGCAGCCTGATCGCCGGCGCGAAATATCGCGGCGAGTTCGAGGAGCGGCTCAAAGGCGTGCTCGACGAGGTCAAGGCCGCCGAGGGTCAGGTGGTGCTGTTCATCGACGAGATGCACACGCTGATCGGCGCCGGCAAGACCGACGGCGCGATGGACGCCTCCAACCTGTTGAAGCCGGCGCTCGCACGCGGCGAGCTTCACTGCGTCGGCGCGACCACGCTCGACGAGTATCGCAAGTACGTCGAGAAGGACGCCGCGCTCCAGCGCCGCTTCCAGCCGGTGTTCGTCGGCGAGCCGACCGTCGAGGATACGATCTCGATCCTGCGCGGGCTCAAGGAGAAATACGAACTCCACCACGGCGTCCGCATCACCGACGGCGCGATCGTCGCGGCGGCGACGCTCGGCAACCGCTACATCACCGATCGGTTCATGCCCGACAAGGCGATCGACCTGATGGACGAGGCCGCCAGCCGAATCCGCATGGAGGTGGAGAGCAAGCCCGAGGAGATCGAGACGCTCGACCGCCGCATCCTGCGCCTCAAGATCGAGCGCGAGGGATTGAAGCGCGAAAGCGACGACGCCTCGCGCGACCGGCTCGCGACGCTGGAGGGCGAACTCGCCAATCTCGAACAGCAATCGGCCGAACTCACCACGCGCTGGCAGGGTGAGAAGGACAAGATCGCCGCCGAATCGCGATTGAAGGAACAGCTCGATGCCGCCCGGCTCGAACTCGAACAGGCGCAGCGTGCCGGCGATCTCGCCCGCGCGGGCGAGCTGTCCTATGGGCGAATCCCCCAGCTCCAGCGCCAGCTCGAAGAGGCGCAGGGCGCGACGCGGGGCGCGATGCTGCGCGAGGAAGTCACCGCCGACGATATCGCCGGCGTGGTCAGCAAATGGACCGGCATCCCGATGGAGCGGATGCTCGAGGGCGAGCGCACCAAGCTGCTCCAGATGGAGGCGGCGCTCGGCAAGCGCGTGATCGGCCAGCAGCAGGCGGTGCGCGCGGTCGCGACCGCGGTGCGGCGCTCTCGCGCCGGGCTGCAAGACCCCAACCGGCCGATGGGCAGCTTCCTGTTCCTCGGGCCGACCGGCGTCGGCAAGACCGAACTGACCAAGGCGCTCGCCGAATTCCTGTTCGACGATCCCAGCGCGATGGTCCGCATCGACATGAGCGAGTTCATGGAGAAGCATGCCGTCGCCCGGCTGATCGGTGCCCCTCCCGGCTATGTCGGTTATGAGGAAGGCGGCGTGCTGACCGAGGCGGTGCGGCGCCGGCCCTATCAGGTGATCCTGTTCGACGAGGTCGAGAAGGCGCACAGCGACGTGTTCAACGTGCTGCTGCAAGTGCTCGACGACGGTCGCCTCACCGACGGGCAGGGCCGCACGGTCGATTTCACCAACACGATCATCGTGCTGACCTCGAACCTCGGCAGCCAGATCCTGACCACGCTGGCCGACGGGCAGGATGTGGCGAGTGTCGAGCCGCAGGTGATGGACATCGTGCGCGCGCACTTCCGCCCGGAATTCCTCAACCGGCTCGACGAGATCGTGCTGTTCCACCGGCTCGGGCAAAGCGAGATGGCGCCGATCGTCGACATCCAGGTTCGCCGCATCGACACGCTGCTGGCGGATCGCAAGGTGACGCTCGACCTGACCGAAGGCGCACGCGCCTGGCTCGGCCGCGTCGGCTACGATCCCGTCTACGGCGCGCGCCCCCTCAAGCGCGCGGTACAACGCTACCTGCAAGACCCGCTCGCCGACCTGATCCTGCGCGGCGAGGTGAAGGACGGCGCGACCGTGCGGGTCGAGGAGGGCGACGGGAAGCTGGAGTTGGTGGTGGTGTAGCGGGGCTGCCCGCACCCCGCGACGAACACAAAAAAGGGGCGGCTTCCTCGCGGAAGCCGCCCCTCTCTTTTGGTGCCTTGCGGCGGGCTTAGAACTTGAAGGTCGCGCCCGCGCGGAAGGTACGGCCAACGATGCCGGCCATGTGCCAGGTCGGCAGGTAGTTGGCGCCCGAGTAGGATGCCGGTGCCAGCGGAGCCTTCTCGCCGGTGATGTTGCCGACGAACACGCTGAACGTGAAGTCGTCGTTCACCTTGAAGGCGGCGTTCACGTCGGCGTAGATGAACCGCTTGATGTAGCAGAACTTGTCGCCGGTGCCGTACAGGTTGCCGCCCGCGCACGAGATGTCGTCGCCTTCGTCGGCCGCGACTTCCTTGATCCGCGACACGTAATAGGTCGTCGCGGTCAGCGAGAACGGACCGAACTCGAGCGTGTTCTGCCAGTTACCGCGGACGCGCGGGGTGCCCGCACCCGACGAAAGTTCGTAAGGTCCAAGCGTACCCACATACTTCTGGATCTTGCTGCCGTTGCCGGGATCCAGATCGTACTGGATCACATAGGTCAGATCGAGACGGCTGGTGAACTTCACGCGGTCGCTGAGCGGCACGCTCACGTTCGCACCGAAGTCGAGGCCCGAGCTCTTGATCGAACCCGCGTTGACGAACGGCACGTTGATGATGAGCACGCGCGGCAGCGCGTTCGGGAACAGCGGATCGGGCGCGTCGACGGCCGAGACCTCATACCCTGCGGGCAGCGGGGTGCCCGCGAAATAGTTCGCGCGCGCGATGCCGGCGTCCGGGCCCGTCACGATCACGTCGGTCTTCTTGATGTTATAGTAATCGACCGTGAAGCTGACGTTGCGAACCGGCTCGACGACGATGCCGGCGGTGAAGCTACGCGACTTCTCCGGCTTCAGGTCGGGGTTGCCGGTCGCGCCCGAACCGAGGCTGTAGGCCTGGGCGTAGGGGTTGGTGTTGCCGTTGGTGACAAGGCCACCATGCGCAAGCTGGAAGCTCGCCGGCGGCGTCACCGTCACGAAGCCGGCATAGCTCGAGCGCGGGTTGTTTTCCGCAAAGGTCGGGGCGCGGAAACCATTCGAATACGTGCCGCGGATCGCGAGCTGCTTGATCGGCGTCCACTTGGCGCCGATCTTCGGCGAGAAGTGGCTGAACCCTTCCGAATAGTGATCGTAACGACCCGAGCCGTTGACCTCGAACGTGTCGAAGATCGGCGCGTTGACTTCGAAATAGCCCGCGTAGACGTCATGCGTACCGAATGCCGCCGAGGTGTTGGCGTATTTGGTGAGGCCCGGATTGTTGCTGTTGTTCTCTTCGGTCTCGTGACGGAACTGCCCGCCAACCGCGACCTGCAGGTTGCCGCCCGGCAGCGCGAACAGATCCTTTGCGACCGACGCGTCGACCGAGATCAGCGAGGTGTGCGACGGCGTCGTGTACTGCGGAGCGATCATGTCGCGCACCGCCTGCGTGTTGAGCGACGGGTTTACGAAATTATACGCGCCGGTGTTGATCGCCTTCTTCAGCCCGGCGATGTCGAGCACGCCATGATTTTCGATCGAGAAGTTGTCGCGTGCGCCAACCGCATCGATCTTCCAGTGATAATCGCCAGCGATATCGCCGTTGAAGCCGATCGCGCCGCGGATCACTTCGTTCTTGCGTACCGAATAGACCGGGATGTCGCCGAACGCATAATAGATGCGGGCAGCGTTCGTGGTCGGGTCTGCTCCGGCGGTTGCATAAGGGTTGTTCGGGTTGAGCGTGCGGTCCGTAGCGGTCGCGCAGTTCACGCCGGCCGAACAGATATAGACCGGCAGGACGATGCCCGGGTTGCTCGACGACTGGGTCGGCGAAGCACCGTAAGGCTGCGTCTGGCGGATGCCGTTCGGCTGACGCCCGATCGTGACCTGGCTGTGCGAGTAGCTGCCGGTGGCATAGCCTTCGATCGTGTCGCTAAGCCGCAGGCTCAGGCGGCCGGTGAAGCTGTAGCGCTCCTGCGACGGCTGGATGTCGTTGTAGCGCGTGCCATATTCCTGGCCGTAATCGTGCTTGCAGCCCGTGCCGCCAGCCGCGCCGGGAACGGTGAACGTGCCGTTGGCGCACTGCGCGGTGCCGCCGAGCAGCGTATAGGTGCCGCTCGCGACGCCGCCGGCGAACGGATTGTTGAGGTCGGTCTGCGGGGCGCGGCGTACCACCGCGTTGGTCGACTGAGTCGTCAGCGAGCTGTCGCCGGTGTTGTTGTCGAGGCCGCCGATCGAGCTCAGGTCGTTAGTGTTGTATGGGAAGTCGCGTGCCGTCGCGGAGATCGGCCGGTCCTTCTGGTATTCGCCGTTGACGTAGAAGTTCCAGCCCTTCTCGTCATAGTCGCCGTAGCCGGCAGTCAGGTTGCCGCGATAGCGGGCGCCGTCGCCCTTTTCGGTCACACCGCCTTCGACCGTGCCTGCCAGGCCGGTGAAGTGCTTCTTCATGATGATGTTGACCACGCCGCCGATCGCGTCCGCGCCGTAGCTCGACGAGGCGCCGTCCTTGAGCACTTCGACACGCTCGACCGCGCTGAACGGAATCGAGTTGAGATCGACATAAGCGTTGTGGCCGTCGTCGTTGAGCGGGAAGTTGGTCGAGCGCAGGCCGTCGACCAGCACCAGCGTCGACGAAACGCCGAGGCCGCGCAGCGAGACGGCGGCGCCACCGGCCGAGAAGCCGTTGGTGAAGCCGGTCGAGATCGAACCCGCGCCATCGGCCGAGATCGAGCGCACCGCGTCGTTGATGTTGGTGATGCCGGCGCGCGACAGCGTCTCGGTCGTCAGCACGGTGACGGGCGAAGGGGTTTCGGTGTTGGTGCGGCGGAACAGCGAGCCCGTAACGACGATGTCGTTAGACTGCTCGGCGGTCGACGAATCGGTCGGCAGCGACGCCGATCCGGCCTGGTCCTGCGCGAACGCCGGCGCGGCGAACGATGCCAGCGCTGCGAGCGGTGCCGCGCCCAGCAGCAGACGGTTCTTGAGAGACGTGTGGGCCGAAATCATCAGTGTCTTTCCCCTTTGCGATCCCCCGCCGCGCGCCCTGTCGCGAACGTCGGGAGATACCGAGCCTCGGCGCTTTTGACAGCGCGCGGTGAGGCAGATGAAGGAGGAATGAACGCGGCCGGACCGGGTGTAAAGACAAGCGACCCCCCGGTGTGATGATTTGATCGAGTTTGTAGCAATTGTGCCACACGGCTGACGGACGAATGTTTCTCCCGCATGTCCGACATCGTTATTTCGTCCGATATCTCATCCGACGCGACTGTTGCCGGTTGGCACCGGCCGGCTTTCAGACGTTCTGCGGCGCAACAGGCAGCCCGCGCCGAACGACTTGACCGGAGCAGTAGGTCGAAAGCTCCTGCTATCTCGCCCCTAGAGAAAGGGCGGCTCCTTGCGGAGCCGCCCGATCCTCGCCGTGCCTGTGTGGCAATCCTTACAGATCGATCTTCGCACCGAAGCGGACGAAGCGACCGATGAAGCCCTGGCTCTCCCAGGCGACGTTGTAGCCGAAGCCGCTGTCATAGCTCTGGCCCGGGTTGAAGTCCGGCTTGGCATCGAACACGTTGAGCACGTTCGCATAGAAAGTGAACCGATCACCGACCTTGACCGATGCGGTCATGTCGACGTCGATGAAGCGGCGTGCGTGGCACTTGTAGGCATCGCCGTTGTTATAGGTATAGACCGACGAGCCGAGGCTGGCCGAGCAGTCGCTGGGATCGCCGCCGTAATCGACCGACGCCATGCTATAGCCGCTGGTATAATAAGCGGTCGCGCTGAGCGAGGCACGACCCGAGAAGTCGAGCGTGTTCTGCCAGCTCCCGCGCCAGCGCGGCGCACCCGAGCATGACGTGATGTTGCATGGGCTGAGCGAGCCGGCGAACTTCTGCACGACGCCCGCTGGCGTGGTCTGATCGAGGTTGATCAGATACGTCGCATCGACACGGCTGGTCAGGTTGATGCCGTGGCCGAGCGGCAGCCGCGCGGTGCCCGAGAAATCGAGACCAGAGGTCGTCTCCGACGTGGTGTTGACATACTGATACTCGACAAAGCCCAGTTGCGGCAACGCATTGGGGTGATCGGGATCGGCGATGCCAGGCCGGACGCTGATGCCGGGAAGATTCACCACGCCGTTATTGGCGTAATAGGCTTCTTCGACACCCGAATAATCGGGCGCGCCGATCAGGCCCTTGATCTTGATGTGGTAGTAATCGACCGTGAAAGCGAAGTGACGGTTTGGTTCGAACACGACACCGCCAGTCAGGCTGGTGGAGGTTTCCGGCTTCAGGTTCGGGTTGCCAGATGACGTCAAGCCATAGCTGTACGGCAGTTTCGCGTAATTGTTGTTGCCATGCGCGGCGATATACGCGGCGCCGCCGGGCTGATCGGGCGACACGGTGGCATTGATGTAGCCGGTGGTCGGCTGGCCATAGGCTTCCTGGAAGCTTGGAATGCGGAAGCCGCGCGACCAGGTGCCGCGGAAGCGGAGTTGCTCGATCGGCTTGAAGATCGCGGTGATCTTCGGCGAGAAATTGTCCTGCCCCGACGAATAACTATCGTAACGGCCCGAACCGTTGAGGGTCAACTGATCGAAGATCGGCGCGTCGATTTCAAAGAAGCCCGACCGTACATTGCGGCTGCCGATCGTGCTTACCGAGTTGATGCTGTAATAGCGGTCGGCCGGGTTGACCTCGTTGGGTGCGTTGGCACTCGGGTTGTAGACAGACTCATGCCGGTACGCGCCGCCGACCGCCGCGACCAGATCACCGCCGGGCAGCGCGAACAGGGCCTTGGACAGGCTTGC
This sequence comes from Sphingomonas panacis, assembly GCF_001717955.1. Taxonomy (NCBI): domain Bacteria; kingdom Pseudomonadati; phylum Pseudomonadota; class Alphaproteobacteria; order Sphingomonadales; family Sphingomonadaceae; genus Sphingomonas; species Sphingomonas panacis. The sequence continues at coordinate 1,526,453 of NZ_CP014168.1, read as the reverse complement.
CTGGACCTGCCACAGCTTCGAGTTCGAATTGTTGACGTTGGTCGGCGCGATATAATCGCGGATTGCCTGGCTGTTCTGCGACGGATCGACGAAGTTGAACGACCCGTCGTTGACGACGTCGATCAACCGCTGCGGGATGAGATAGTTCTTGTTGGTGATGCGCAGATCGACTTCGGAATAGGTGCCGTTGACGTCATACTTCCAGTTATCGCCGAACGAACCCGAAATGCCGCCCGCGAAACGATATGTCTTGGCATCGCTCAACGTGCGACGCGGGAGATCATAACGATAGTTCACACGCGCCTGCTGACCGGCCGCAGCGAACGGGTTGTTGGGGTTGAGTGTGCCGTTGGCGGCGGTGCAATCGACCGTCGTGCCGCGCGGGCAGATGTAAGTCGGCAGGATCACCGGGCTCAGCGTGAACTGCGTGCCGCCAGCCGCGGTCTGGTTGGCGAACGCCAGCGGCGAGATGCTGCTGTCGGTCTTCGATTCGTAGAACGTGCCGGTCGCATAGGCCTGCGCGCGGTCGCCGACGTTTACGGTAACGTGCGCGGTGGCGCCGTAACGCTGCTGCTTTGGGATTTCCTGCAGATAGTCGTTGATATTGTCCTGCTGGCAGATCTGCGGGTCGGTCGGCGTGTTGGCACCGATCGCGGCGGCCTGCTGCGCGGGCGTCAGCGTGACGGCCTTCAAGTCGCGGCAGCCGGCACTCGCGTTGAGCAGCCGGAAATTGCCGCGCGGATCGGCGGGATCTTCATAGGCCGGCGCACCGTTGAGATAAGGCTGCACGACCGGTACGCGCGTCGAGCCAAGTCCGCCAAAGTCACCATTGGCCTGGATGCCATTGATCGTCTCGTTGGTCAGGCAGTTGCCGGCGCCGTTACAGACGCGGCTATAGTCGTTGGTATTGTACGGGTAGCCACGGTCGCGTGCGTAGAGCGGATTGCTCGACTGGTACTCGCCATTGATGTAGATGTTGAAGCCCTGCTCGCTGAGCTTGCCGTAGCCGTAGGTCAGGTCGGCGCGCTTTTCGCCACCATCGCCATGCTCCGAAATGCCTGCCGAGACGTTGGCGTGGAGACCCACGATTTCCTTCTTGATCACAACGTTGACCACACCGGCAACCGCATCGGCGCCGTAGGTCGAGGAGGCGCCGTCCTGCAGCACGTCGACCTTCTCGACGATCGATTGCGGAATGGTGTTGAGATCGACGAAGCTGCGCTGTCCGTCGTCACCGAGCGGATAGATCGCCGAGCGCTGGCCGTCGAACAACGTCAGCGTGTTGCCGGTGGTGAGGCCGCGCAGCGAAACCGCGGTCGCGCCGGTGGCGAAGCCGAAGCTGTTCCAGGCGCGCGTCATCGTGCCGGCGCCGTTGGCGGGGATCGTCTGCAACGCTTCGGCGATCGTGTTCTGACCGCGGGTCACGAAGTCCTGGGCGCTCAGCGTGTTGATCGGTGCGGCGGTCGCGGTCGCGCTGTTGCGAATCAGCGAACCGGTGACGACAACGTCCTGCTGGCTCGTGTCGTCGGCGGGGGCCGGCGCGGATGGAAGCGGGGCAGCCGTCGTGTCCTGCGCAAACGCGGGGGTCGCTGCGAGCGCGATCACGAGCGGGGCCGCGGCGAGGAGAAGGCGGATCTTTCCCGGAGAGCGGATGGTCATGGTCATGAGTCCCTTTTTCATGCCTCGGCTGGCGGCCATTGCGCCGGAGTCGGCAAAAATCGATTCCGATGTCGGACAAATGCCGCCCGGAACATGGCCGAGGGATGAGACCGAGCTTTCAGCCTGTAAAGCTGTCGTTCATGCTGCGGCGCACTTTCGCAGCGCCTGTATCCTAAGTGCAACAGGTTTGTATCAATGCAGAAACATACTGATACAAATTCCCCCCGGCGTGCTGCAATCGCTCAGTTTTTTCCCGCCACCATCGGCCCCGCCACCAGCAGCGGATCGAGCTTCGCGCCCTGCCAGCGGATCGCCCAGTGCAGGTGTGGCCCCGTCGCGCGGCCGGTCGCGCCCGACAGCGCGACGGGCTGGCCGCGGCGGACGTGATCGCCGACGCGCACGTCGATCCGCGAGAGGTGCAGGAACGCGGTGTTGAGGCCCATGCCGTGGTCGATCATCAGCAGATTGCCCTCCAGCGTGAAGGGATGGTCCGCCGCGAGGATCACCACGCCGTCCGCCGGGCTGAGCACCACGGACCCGGTCGGCTTGGCGATGTCGAGCCCCGAATGATAGGCGCCCGCCTCGCCGTTCTTGTAGATGCGCTGCGATCCGAACAGCGTCGAGATCCGCCCGGTGGTCGGCCACAGGAACGCCTGCCGCCAGCCTTGCGCGTCGGTCTTCAGCGCCCGCGCCGCCGCGATCTGCGCGAGTTCGGTGGGGCGGATGCGCGCGAATTCGGGCGCCGGCACCGGATATTTGGGCAGGCTCGCCAACCGTGAGATATCCCAGCTTCGCGGCGCAACAGTGAGCTGGTCGCGCACTTGCCGCCCGTCGTCGAGCGTGGCGACCAAGGTCGCGATCGGCCCGGCATCGCGATCGAAGCCGAACACGAAGCGCCCGTCGCGCGCTACCGGCACGCTGGCGCCGTTGACCGTCACCAATGTCGCCCCGCCGGGCGCGGTGCCGATCACCAGCCCGCCCTGAATCATGCTGCCGGTGTAGCTGAACCGGACGGGACCGACCGGACGCGGCGGCGGCGCGCTTGGCCGTGGCGCGACCGGGGCAACGGGCGCTGGCGGGATGCTCGGATAGCGCGGCACGCTCGCGCAACTGCCGAGCAGCAGCAGCGCGACGGCGGCAATCCCCCCGGCGGCGCGCATCAGGCGCTCAGCGTCTCGGTGGCGTAAGTCGCGCTCGCATAGGCTTCCTGCCGCGCCGCGCTCCAGTAGCGCAGATCCTCCAGCGCGATCCGCGCGCCGCTCACCGCGCACAGTACATGGTCGCCGGGGGTGAGCACGCGGAAGCCGTTCGCCATATAATGCAGCCGGGCGAGGCGATCGGAGTTGGGCATCAGCATGGTGGCGGCTCTCGGCTAGAACAGGTTCGGCTGGTCGGCCGGCTCGGATTTGCGATCATAGGGCTTGGGGCCGGCACGCTCAACCTTGGCATCGACCTGTCCGTCGCGGAAATGGAGCGTCACCGCCCCCGCCGCGCGCGCCGCCGCGCCAGATACGAGCGTCTCGCCGCTGGGCCGCGCCGTCACGCGCACATAGCCGCGATCGAGCAGCGCATCGGGGTTGAGCGACTGCGCCAGCCGCCACGTCCGATCGAGCCGGTCGCGCGCGCTCTCCAACTGACGCATCAGCACCGCCGGGCGCAACGCCCCCGACGAGCGATCGAGCACGCCGCGCGCCATCGTGACGCGCCGCTCCAGCCCGCGGTCGAGCCGTGCGCCGAGATCGTCGGCGCGCTGCCGCTGCGGCCCGAGCAGCGCGTCGCGCCTCGGGATCACGCGCACCAAAGCCTCCAGCCGCTCGCGCCCGCGCTCGTGATAGCGCCGCGCGCATTTCTCGGTGCGCTGGCCGTGCGCCGCCAGCGTCAGCCGCAGGTCGGCGAGCACCGGCACCGCCATCTCCGCCGCCGCCGTCGGGGTGGGCGCGCGCAGATCGGCGGCGTGATCGGCGAGCGTGGTGTCGGTCTCATGCCCCACCGCCGAGATGATCGGAATCGAACAGGCGGCGATCGCGCGCACCACGGTTTCGTCGTTGAACGACCACAGATCCTCGATCGAGCCGCCGCCGCGCGCGACGATAATGAGATCGGGCCGCGCCACCGGCCCGCCGGGCACCAGCGCGTCGAACCCGCGGATCGCCGCCGCCACCTCCGCCGCCGAGCCTTCGCCCTGCACCTTGACCGGCCAGACGATGACATGGCTCGGGCAGCGATCCTCCAGCCGGTGCAGGATATCGCGGATCACCGCGCCGGTCGGCGATGTCACCACGCCGATCACGCGCGGCAGGAACGGCAGGCGTTTCTTGCGCTGGGTATCGAACAGCCCTTCGCCGGCGAGCTTGGCCTTCAGTTTCTCCAGCAGCGCCATCAGCGCGCCTTCGCCGGCCAGCTCCATCCGCTCGATGATGATCTGGTATTTCGACCGCCCCGGATAGGTGGTGATCCGCCCGGTCGCGATCACCTCGATGCCGTCCTGCGGCTGGAACGGCAGCATGCCCACCTGCCCCTTCCAGATCACCCCGTCGATCACCGCGCCGTCATCCTTCAGCGCGAGATAGGCGTGGCCAGAGGCGACGCGCTTGTAGCCCGAGATTTCGCCGCGCAGCCGGACGTGGCCGAACTCGCCCTCGACCACGCGCTTGAGCTTCGCCGCCAGTTCGCCGACCGAAAGCGGCGCGGCGTTGTCGCCCGCCATCTCCTCGGCTACCAGCCGCGCCTGGCTATCGTAAAAGGGGTCCGCCATGAATGTCCTGCTGATCGGCTCGGGGGGTCGCGAACATGCGCTCGCCTGGAAGCTCGCGCAATCGCCGGGCCTCCATAGTCTGTTCGCCGCACCGGGCAATCCGGGCATCGCGGCGCATGCCGATGTGGTGGCGCTCGACGTGACCGATCATGCGGCGGTGGTGGCGTTCGCGGGCGAGCGCGCGATCGGCCTCGTCGTGATCGGCCCCGAAGCGCCCTTGGTCGATGGCCTCGCCGATAGCCTGCGCGCGGCCGGCATCGCGGTGTTCGGCCCCTCGGCGGCGGCGGCGCAGCTCGAAGGCTCGAAGAGCTTCACCAAGGCGCTCTGCGACCGCGCCGGCATCCCCACCGCCGGCTATGCGCGCGTCACCGCGCTGGAGCAGGGCCTCGCCGCGCTCGACCGGTTCGGCATCCCCGTCGTGGTCAAGGCGGACGGGCTCGCCGCCGGCAAGGGCGTCACCGTCGCCGAGACTCGCGCCGACGCCGAGGCCGCGCTGCGCGACCTGTTCTCGGCCCCCGGCGGCGAAGCGGTGATCGAGGAATTCCTCGAAGGCGAGGAAGTCAGCCTGTTCGTCCTCACCGATGGCGAAGCGATCCTCCCGTTCGGCACCGCGCAGGACCACAAGCGCGTCGGCGACGGCGACACCGGCCCCAACACCGGCGGCATGGGCGCGTACAGCCCCGCCAGCGTGCTGACCCCCGAGCTGGAACAGCGCGCGCTCGACGAGATCATCTGGCCGACCGTCCGCACGCTCGCCGCCGAGGGCAATCCGTTCTCCGGCGTGCTCTACGCCGGGCTGATGCTCACCGCGCAGGGCCCCAAGCTGATCGAATATAACGCCCGCTTCGGTGATCCCGAATGCCAGGTGCTGATGGCGCGGCTCGAAGACGATCTGCTCGACGTGATGCGCGCGGTCGCCGAAGGGCGGTTGGGCGACCGCGCACCGGCCCGCTTCGCCGACGCCACCGCGCTGACCGTGGTGATGGCCGCGCGCGGCTACCCCGGCACCCCCGAGGCCGGCGGCGCGATCGCCGGTCTCGACGCCGCCGAAGCGACCGGCGCGCGCGTGTTCCAGGCCGGCACGCGGATCGAAGACGGCACGCTGGTCGCGGCGGGCGGCCGCGTGCTGGCCGTCACGGCAACCGGCGCCGACGTGCGCACGGCGCAAGGCGCGGCCTATGCGGCGGTCGACGCGCTCGACTTCCCGACCGGCTTCTGCCGCCGCGACATCGGCTGGCGCGAAGTGGCGCGGGCGGGGTAGGGGGGCGGCGAGACCTTCGCAAAGGCCCTTCGGTCATGCCGGACCCGTTCCGGCCTCCACGGTGGCCTCCGGAACGCGCCCGGGTGGCGAAACGTTTCGTCAGACGTGCCGACGTTCGCAAGGCTCTCGCGACCGCTACGCCGCCTCCACCAACGGCATATCGACGCGCGGCCAAGTGCCAAGTGCCAAGTGTCGCTTGCGCGCCGTTGCTCGCAAGCTGCTTAGACCGGCGCGGGCGGCACCTCGGCCGCCCGGTAAAGCGCGCCGGAGCCCAACTCCGCAAAGCCGAGGAGATTGTCGCTGGGCTCGAATCCCTCGCCAGCGTGGCTGGCTTGCTCGGTGTCGATCGTTCCACCCTGTGGCGTGCAATCAAGGGATCCGCATCATTGGCTGCCGCCTCATAAGTATGATATGTGATGCGTAGCTAGTGGAGGTTTCTATGTCAGCGATCGAACGCATGACCATCACCATGCCGGCCGAGATGGCCGCTCTTCTGCGCCAGACTGTTGCGGGTGGCGAATACGCGTCAACCAGCGAGGTCGTTCGCGAGGCATTGCGCGAATGGACGCGCGCTCGCGATATTGAGCGTCGCGATCTGGAATCCTTGCGCGAAGCCATCCAGGCGGGGTTGAACAGCGGCCCCGGCATTCCGGCCGAGGACGTCTTCGCCGAGCTACGCGCGCGTTACGCCAACAAAGCCTGACGCCCCGTGTCGTATCGGCTTTTACCGGCCGCACGGGCCGATCTGATCGAGATTGGCGATTTCATTGCGCTCGATAATCCCGCGCGTGCCCTGTCGTTTGTTGCCGAGATCGAGGCTACCATGACGACGATCGCGAAGCGGCCAAGCAGTTTCCCGGCCCGCAATGCGCTGGCGACCGGCCTGCGAAGTGCGCGGCATGGTCGATATCTGATCTTCTTCGTGGCTGGCGATGCAGGGGTGCAGATCGTTCGCGTGCTGCATGGTGCCCGCGATCTCTCACAGGCCTTCGCCACCCATTGAGGAGAGGATCATGGATCAACGCTGTTTCGAGACGGATACCAATGAAGGCGGGTGGCTGCTCCGACTGTTCATCGGCAGCGCGGAGCATGAAACTCGCCAATTTCCCGGCGGTGAATGATGGTCATCACCAAGCCCGCCTGGTCGGGCTCCAATAGTGCGAAGAATGGGCTGGTGGAGACTGGATACTCCTGCGGGATTAACGGCAGCTAGCGCCCCACTTGCAGACAGTCCGCTGTGCGGTAAACTCTGGCTATGGAAGCAATCGGTGAGATCGCTCTGATAGTCGGGTTTGCGTCGTGTGTGGCCCTTCTTGTCGCACTTTGGTTTGCGAAGACCTACGGGCTGCTTACCTATTTGCTTGCGCTTCTGGTTTTGGAAATCGCGCTGCCTAGCTTTCTGCCTGTCAGTCAGGGTACTCCCGCTGCAATTCTCGGGGCTCTGGTCATTGCCGCTCCCGTTGCTCTGTTGCAGCGCAAAGCCAGATTGAAAGCGACGAAATCAGTTCCCTAGCCAACGGCAGCTCACCAAAAGATCGGGATATTCCCGCGTTCAACCTGATCTGCTACGGGCACGAAATGACGCAGGATGCTCTCAAACGCATTGTTGGTTTGGCTGAGATCGTAAGCTCATTAATCCTATGCGTTGTCGGCTTTAGTATTGCACAAGGATGGGAACCGCCCGTCTGGGTTTGGCTCGTCGGCTCGATTTCGCTCGCCATTGAATTTGGCTGGTCTCTGATAAAGCGACGCGAGCGAAACGCCGCTCGGACGCGATTCGCGCCCAGATGACGAGTGAGACAATTGCCCCAACCTCGGTCATTCGATCAGTCGCGGCTCTTAATAATCGGCGTGTCAGGAGCACCATCGTGGGAGCTTTTGCATGGAAGGTGGTCCAAGTTTTTGGGGTGATTAACTTCGTAGCCTTTCTCGCACTCAGTTGTTGGCTCGGCGGTGAAGCGTTCGGAGGCAAAGTCGAGCGCGGACACTACTTCCTCGGCGCTCATGGACGCTTTCGAGAAGTAGACCATGCAACATTTTTATATAGCGTCATTCATGGCTCAACCGCGCTTCTCGGTTTAATTGTCGTTGCTATAGCGACAAATAGGATGAGCAACGGATCGAACGACCGCCAACCACGCAAACCCGGTCGGTAAGCCTGTCGATTGTCGCGAAAGCGGGCGCTGGACAGCGGCAAGCATTGCGCCCATCTGTTTCAGCGCCATTCGGAGGCAACGATGAGCAACACGGAATTGACTGACGACCAACTTCTGGAAGCAGCCAAGGCCGCGCTTCGTGACAAGGATCGCGAACGCGCCAAGCCATTCTTGGCCGAATTTTCCGAACGCAGCCTTGCAAGGGTCAAGGCAAAGGTGGCGAATGATCTCGCGTGATCGAGTATCTGCTTAGGCCATCGTCGCTCGAAAGCCGACCGGGAGCGACCTGTGCTACCGTCGCTGGCGCCGACCGCTATAACGGCGACAGGAAGATGCGCTCGTAGCTCTTGAAGGGCGGTTCCGCAAAGCGCTCGATTACGGGAGCGGCCTCGGGGTCGAGGCTGACCTGCGTGCGATAGCTATTGTATGCGTCCGCGTCAGCGAACCCGTACAGAGCGACGGCGACATCCTCGGCGCCTGCTTGCCCCGTGCCGGGGAAACTGATCGTCGTATCCCCGGGCGCCGCGCGTGGCATGAAGAAACCTTAGTGAACCCCGCCGTGTCGTTCGATCAACCGTACCCAGGCGCGCGCATAGTCTTCGAACTCCTTCAACCTGTCGGGATCGAGGCGGTATCGAACCTCGCAAAATACGGCTTTGGCCTGCATCGTCTTTCCCCAGCCGCTATACCAAAGCCTCACCTTCGGCGTGACGCTCGCCTATGCCGAGCGATCGGGCACTTGGATGGCCGAGCGGTACGGGTGCCAGACTAACCCAAAAGCCGCCCGTCACCCAATCCCCACGTGGCCTGGGGCGCGCCGACGCGGCACGTCGCAAGGTGCCAGAAACGCCACGCCACGAAACCGCCTTGCGATCACCCCCGCCGCGCGCGTAGCCTCGCGTCATCATGCCGAAGCCACCCGTTCCCGCGCTGCGCCGTCAGCCAGTCCATCACCGTGCGAAGGCCGCGATCGTGTTCGGCCGCCGCGCGCGGATGACCGCGAGCGTTCGTGTCACCAGCCCCGGCATCGTGTCGATCGCGGTGCTGGTGTCGTCGATCCTGCTCTCCACCGCCGCGCTCGTCCACACCGCCCGGAAAGACGTCCGGCGCCCGCGCGAGGGCTGACGATCACATCCAGCTACGGCCATCCGGTGTGGCGCATCCGTAGGGCGGCAACTGGCCCGGGAAGCGCTTTTGCATCGTATGGCAGCCCCAGCTCCGCAGCGGCGCGGGTGCGTGGCCGTTGAGCGCGATGCCGACCTCGTCATACGGGCTGCTGCCCATCGCGACGTACATGTACCAGCGGCCGCCGAACATCACCAACGCGGCGACCAGCACGACACATACGACCTGAACGACTTTCCGCATCTTTGATCCTTCGAACCCGAACGGGCCTGTTGCGGAGGTTGCGCGCGCTTGGCAACGCCGATGCGGCAGGCCGAAACCCGCCGCGTGCCGGCCGTTGCGGCCCGCGCTCAGAACAGCCCGGGCACCTCGCGCTGCGCGGGGGACGGCCGATCGGGCATCACCAAAGCCTGCACCCCTGGTGTCGCGACCTTGAGCGCGCCGGGGGCCGAGGCGGTGGCGGTGTTCGCCGTCGCCGAGACGCGCGTGCAGCTCTTGCCCTCGAGATAGTCGAGCGAGCGGCGGATCGAGGATTCCTGCGGGTCGCCGAACTTGTGGGTGAGGTCGTCGTTCGCCGCGCAGCTCGCCTCCATCGTCGAGGCGAGGCCATTGTAATAGTTCGCATTGTGCGCGCTGTTCTGCGTGGCGAAGGCGATCACGCGCAGCCGGTCGTCGCACGCCGCGCGGTCGAGCGCGATCTGGCCGACCGGCTTGCCATAGGTGTTGGTGCCGATCAGCGCGGCATTGGCGTGGAGGAATGGCGGAAAGGCGTTGATGACGAGCTCGCTCGCCGAGGCGGTGCCGCCGGTGCCGATGAAGGCGATCCTGGTCGGCGAGACCGATTGCGGCTGCGGCGCGAACAGCATGGTCTCGTTCTCGACCGATTTCTCGGGCCGGAAGGTCTGATAAGCGAACACGTCGGCGGTCGAGCGGTTGCCGCCGAGCAGATTGCCGAGCACCTGCGCGGTCGAGACCAGCCCGCCGCCATTGTAGCGCAGATCGACGATCACCTCGGTGATGCCCTGCGCGCGGAAATTGGCGAAAGCGGTGCGCAACTGGTCCTCGGCGCTGGTGATGAAGGTGCGCAGGTTGACATAGCCGACCTTGTGCCCGGCATCGGTGATGATGCTCGAGCCGTAGCGCGCCGAGACCGCCGCGATGTCGTAAGTGGTCTTGGTGAGCGTCACGGTGCGCGTGCCGCCCGCATCGTTCACCCGCAGCACGCGCGTCACGCCGGCGTCGTCGGGGCCGAGCGCGTCGACCAGTCCGCTGGTGTTTTGGGTGGCGGTGAGAAGGCTGTCGACCGTCTTGAGGTTCGCGCTGCTCGTGCCGATCGCGAGGATCTCGGTGCCGCGATCGAGCCCGGCGGTGAGCGCGGGCGCGCCCTCGAACGCCTCGGCGATGAACAGCCGTTTGCCCGTGGAGTCGAGCGTCAGCCGCGCGCCAAGCCCGGCGCTCGACCCCGAGGCGTAATAGGCCTTTTCCTCGGCGATCGAGGTGACATAGGTGAAATAGCGGTCATGCCCCTGCGCCCGCGCGGTGGCGGTGAGCCCGTCGACGTAATCGGACAGCGTCCCATAGGGCTTCGGATCGAGGCTGGCCGGCAGCGTGTCGGGGAACAGATACCATTCGTTGAGCTGCGCCGCCGCCCAGGTCTCACGCTCGCGCAAAGTGCAGCCGGCGGTGGTGGTGGGCGTCGGGGCGGGAGTCGGCGTGGGCGTCGGATTGGTCGCGACCGGGGCACTGCCGCCGCCACCGTCATCACCACCACACGCCGAAAGCAACGCCGCAACCACCAGCGCCGACACGAGCCGCCCGTTTCGCATGATATCTTCCCCCTGTTGCGCGCAGCGTAGCGCATCCGCGCGCCAAGGGAAGCTGGCCGGCTTTTTAAATCCGTTCGAGTCACACCTCCACGGTCAACGCCTCCAGCGTGATGCGTGCCTGTTCGCCCGTGTGCGCCACGTTCGCCACGGCGAGATCGGCGACGAGGCTTTCGCGCAGCGGCAGTTCGGCTTCGGGAAGATCGGCGAGCCAGCGGTCGAGCGCCGGCCCCACCGCGCCCGTCAGCCAGAGCGTGTGGCGCGCGCCGGTGAAGGTCGCGCTCGCCCAGCGCACCCAGCTCGCGTCGGCGATCGTCACCGTGCAGCCGGCCTGCGCGGCGCTGGCGACCAAGGCGCGTTCGAGCCGCACGCCCGCGTCGGGACCGCGGCTCATTGCCCGCGCTCGCTGATGAACGCCTCGATCCGCGCGATCATGCGCGCGCCCGGTTCGCGCCCGCGCCGCAGATCGTGGACCAGCCGCGGATCGCGCACCGCCATTCGCCCGAACCGCGTCGGCGTCATCGCCGTCGCCTTGAGATACCGATCGATCTTGCCCAGAATCATCACCTGTCCGCCTCCTCGACTCGCTTGATGTTCCGTTTTTGTTCTCGCATTTCCAACTTGTCTAGGAAATTTCCTAGGCTATGGTGAACGCATGGCGCGCGACGACATTCGAGGCCGACTGGCGGCGCTGATCGACGCGAGCGGGCACAGCTATGGCGCGCTGTCGCGGATGCTCCGGCGCAACGACGCCTACCTTCAGCAATATGTGAAGCGCGGCACCCCGCGCGTGCTGGCAGAGGCCGACCGGCGGCTGCTCGCGGCGTTCTTCCGAATCGACGAGGCGGAATTGGGCGGGCCGTCAGCGGCGGCGCCGAGCGTGCCGATACGGCGGCTGGAGATCGAGGCGTCGGCGGGGCCGGGTGCGCTCGCCGAGGAGGACCGGGCGGGCGGCGCGGCGCATTTCGACCCGCGCCTGCTCGCACAGCTCGGCGTGCGCGCGAGCGACGCCGCCGAGATCCGCGCGCGCGGCGATTCGATGGCGCCGCTGATCGAGGATGGCGACCTGATGCTGGTCGACGAGCGCGACCGGCGCGTGCGCGATCAGCCGGCGGTGTTCGTGATCCGGCTCGACGGGGCGCTGCTGGTCAAGCGGGTGGCGCGCGATGGCGCGATGCTGCGCATCACCAGCGACAATCCGGCGGCGGCGGAGATCGCCGCGCAGCCGCCGGGCGCGGTCGAGGTGATCGGGCGGGTGGTGTGGCTGTCGCGGGCTTTGCGGTAGCGGCTAACGGTGCGGGTGGGACACGTGCCCTTCGGCTGGCTGGCAAGCCAGCCGCTCAGGACGGGCTTCGACAGGCTCAGCACGAACGGCTTTCACGAACGGCTTTGGGGTGCGCGCGTGGCCGCGCCTACCGCCGCCGGTCGATCAGCCAGATCGCGATCGCCATGCCTGCGCCCGCGCCGAGGCCGAGCAGCAGGCCCTTGCTCGGTTCGCCGAGGAACAGGCCGGCGACCGCGCCGCCGATCGCGCCGATCGCGATAAGGATGCCGCCGGCTGCTGGGGATTTGCTTGCCATGCCGCAGGCTCTGCCATGTCCCGCCGCTGGACGCCAGCGTCCCGTCGCGGGACGAGTGACACGCGGCGTTCGACAGGCGTTTACCACCGTGCGCCGCAGCACGGGCGGCGATGCCGGTCGTGGCATGATCCGTGTTTGCCTCTCGCCCACGACTTGCGGAGTGGTTTTCAAATGGCCGGTATGCCGTGGCTGGGGCATCGCAGCGAGGTTGCCGATGCGGCCAGGCTGATCGCCGCGTTCGGCGACGATGCGGGGTTCGAGGCGGCGGCGCGTGCCGATCGCAGCGGCGATCTCGGCGACCAGATCCACGCGCACCGCTGGCGCCAGATCGAGCGGCTGATCGTGCTGATGTCCGCGCGGGCGGCGATCGGCACGGTTCAGTAAGCGGGTCTTGCCGGCGCGCGAGCCGTGCCGTGCATCGATCGCGGCTGAGCGGAGACGATAAACGCTTGTTGGCCGGGCGCTGGCCGGGCTAGGAGACCGGGCATGACGTTGTCGCTCGGGCAGCGGGGCGCGGCGTATGGCGCCGCCGCGGTTTTGCTGGTGCTTGCCTGCCCGATGGCCCGCGCGCAGCAATCGGCTGCGCCAGCGCCGGAACCCCCTGCCCCGACCCCCGCCCCAGCCGGAGAGCCGCCGCTCGACCCGCAGTCGCCGCTGGCGCCGTTGCCGGGGCTCGGCGTCGACTGGCCCGATCTCGGCGCGCCGGGCACCGCAGCCCCCGCCAAGGCGCAGGCGAGCGGGGGCGACACGCGCTACAGCTTCCGTATCGACGGGATCGATTCGGTCACCTCGCCGTTGCTCCACCAGCGGTTCGAACAGCTCTCGACGCTCAAGACTAACGAAGGGCAGCCCGCCAATGCCGCCCAGCTCGACCGCCGCGCGCGCGAGGATGCCGCCTTGCTCACCGGGCTGCTGCGCGCCGAGGGCTATTATGACGCGAGCGTCGCGACGCGAGTCGACCCCGGCAGCGGCCGTCTGCTCGTCGTGCTCGATGCCGCGCCGGGCACGCTCTACACGTTCGGCGGGGTGAAGGTGACCGGGCTCGACGCGGCCGGCGACAAGGCGGCGGCGCTGCGCGAGGCGTTCGGCGTCAAGACCGGCGACCCCGTCAACGCCGATACGATCGCCGGCGGAGAGGCGAACCTGCGCACCACGATCGGCCGTCGCGGTTTCCCGTTCGCGGTGGTCGGCGAGCCCGAGATCGTGGTCGATCATGCCGCGCATACCGCGACGCTGGCGATGACGGTGGCGCCTGGCACCGCGCGGCGTTTCGGCAAGATCATCGTGCCCGCGACCAAGGGCAAGCACGTGTTCAGCGCGCACCATATCGCCGAGATCGCGCGCTTCACGCCGGGCAAGCCGTTCGACGATGTCGCGCTCGCCGACCTGCGCCGCGCGCTGATCCAGACCTCGCTCGTATCAAGCGTGACGATCAAGCCGGTGCCGGCGACCGACCCCGATCTGGTCGACATCCTCGTCGCGACCGAGCCGGCGCCGCCGCGCACGATCGCGGGGGAACTCGGCTATGGCACCGGCGAGGGCGCGCGCGCCGAGGTGAGCTGGACTCACCGCAACCTGTTCCCGCCCGAAGGCGGGCTGACGCTGCGCGGCGTGCTCGGCACGCAGGAGCAGTTGGGCGCGGTCACCTATCGCCGCAACAATTTCCACGGGCGCGACCGCGTGCTGACCGTCCAGGCGAGCGCCTCGAACCTGAAGCGCACCGCGTATGAGGCGAAATCGGTATCGCTGACGAGCAGCCTGGAACGGCAGACCAACATCTTCTTCCAGAAGAAATGGACGTGGTCGGTCGGCACCGAACTGACCGCATCGGACGAGCGCGACGTGATCGTCTCGACCGGCGCGCCACGGCGGCAGACCTATTTCATCGGCGCGCTGCCGACGACGCTCAGCTATGACGGATCGGACGATCTGCTCAACCCGACGCGCGGGTTCCGGCTGGCCGCGCGGCTCTCGCCCGAAGTATCGCTGGAGAAGACCGTGTTCGGCTATGCGCGGATTCAGTTCGATGCCAGCGCGTACAAGCAGGCCGCCAAAGGCGTGGTGGTGGCGGGGCGAATCCGGCTCGGCACGATCGCGGGCGCGCCGCGCGATGCGATCGCGCCGTCGCGGCGGTTCTATTCCGGCGGCGGCGCATCGGTGCGCGGCTATGGCTATCAGGATATCGGCCCGCGCGACCCCAATAACGATCCGATCGGCGGGCGTTCGCTGAGCGAATTCTCGCTTGAGGCGCGGGTGAAGACGTTCGGCAATTTCGGCGTGGTGCCGTTCTTCGACGGCGGCAACATCTACACCACGCCGCTGCCCAAATTTTCCAGCTTCCGCTACGGCGCCGGTCTCGGCGTGCGCTATTATTCGAACTTCGGGCCGATCCGAATCGATGTCGGCACGCCGGTCAACCCGCAGAAGGGCGATCCGCGCGTCGCGGTCTATGTCTCGCTGGGGCAGGCGTTTTGAGCGACGACGACGAGACCCCCGCCCCGCCGCCGCGCAAGCGACGGCGAAGCTGGCGGCAGCGCATCGCCAACGCGCTGGTGCTGCTGCTCGCGGTGCTGACGTTGGGGATCGTCACGCTCGATTCGGATATCGGGCATCGCTTCGTGATCGACCGGATCGGCGCGCTGCGGCCCGCCAATGGCCTGCGCTACAGCATCGGGCGGATCGACGGGTCGCTGTTCTCCCGCGCCACGCTGGTCGATGTCCGGCTGCGTGACCCCAAGGGGCTGGTGTTCTACGCCCCGCGCGCCGAACTGCGCTGGTCGCCGCTGGCGTGGCTTCACAACCGGCTCGACATCACCAGCCTGATCGTACCGCAGGCGCGATTGCTCAAGCTGCCGCAGACGCTGCCGACCGGGCGCACCGGGCCGATCCTGCCGAGCTTCGACATCCGCATCGGCACGCTGCGGATCGACCGGCTGAGCGTGGCGCCGGCGATCACCGGGGTCGCGCGGCGCGGGCGTTTGTCGGGGCGTGCCGATATTCGGAATGGACGCGCTTTGGTCGATCTCGATGCGGTGGTGGCGGGAAGCGACACGCTGCGGCTCAAGCTCGACGCGCAGCCTGACCGCGACCGCTTCGATATCGATCTGCACGCGCGCGGCACCGCCAAGGGGGTGCTCGCCAAGGCGAGCGGGTTCGCGCAGCCGATCGCGGCGGAGGTGCATGGCGACGGACGGTGGAGCGCGTGGCGCGGGCGCGCGATCGCCGATGTCGGCAGCGTGCGGCTCGCCGACCTGACGCTCGGCAACCGCGCGGGCAGCTATGCGCTGGCGGGCACGCTGACGATCGCGCCGCTCACGCACGGCAAGTTGCAACGGCTGAGCGGCCCCCATGTCACCGTCAACGGCACCGCCACATTCGCCGACCGGCGGCTGGCGGGAGCGCTCGATCTGCATTCGGCGTCGGTGGCGCTGCACGGCGAAGGTGCGCTCGATCTCGGCGCGAGCGCGTTCCGCGACATGCGCGTGCGGATGCGGCTGCTCCAGCCGTCCGCGCTTTTCCCCAACATGACCGGCCGCGCGATCGAACTGCGCGCGATCCTCGACGGGGCGTTCGCGACCGCCGCGTTCGATTACCGGCTCACCGGCGAGCGGGTGGCGTTCGACAAGACCGGGTTCGAGAGCGTGCGCGCCGCCGGCAAGGGGCGATTCTCGAAAGCGCCGGTGGTGGTGCCGATCCGCCTCACCGCCGCGCGCGTCACCGGAATCGGCGACGTCGCCGGTGGTATCCTGCGCAATCTGTCGATCGACGGCGTGCTGCGCGTGACGAGCAAGCTCGTCACCGGCGACGACCTGAAGCTCGCGTCGGACAAGCTCAACGGGCGGCTGTCGCTGCTCGTCGATCTCAGCAACGGCCATTATGAGGTCGGGTTGAACGGCGGGCTGTCGCGCTATCTGATTCCGGGTCTCGGCATCGTCGAGGTCAATTCGTCGCTGCATGTCGTGCCGGGGCCGGGCGGGCGCGGTACGCGCGTGATCGGCAAGGGCAGCGCGCGGATGCTGCGGCTCGACAACGCCTTCTTCCGCTCGCTTGCCGGGGGCTTGCCGGGGCTCGTCACCAATCTCGAACGCACCACCGACGGCGTGCTGCACTTCACCAACCTCGTGCTGACCGGCCCGCAGATCCGCATCACCGGCAACGGCATCCGGCGGCGCGACGGCACGTTCCATTTCGAAGGCAGCGGGCAACAGGCGAGCTATGGCCCGCTGACGCTCAAGCTTGACGGCAAGATCGACAAGCCGACGCTCGATCTCGTCTTCCAGCAGCCCAATGAAGCGATGGGGCTGTCGAACGTGGTCGCGCATCTCGATCCGACCCCGGCGGGCTATGCCTTCGCCGCGCGCGGCGGATCGCGGCTCGGCGCGTTCGACGGCGAGGGCGCGATCCTGCTGCCCAAGGACGGACAGGCGGTGATCTCGATCGCGCAGCTCAACGTCAGCGGCACGCGCGCGCATGGCGATCTCGCGATCGTCGAGGGCGGGTTCGAGGGCAAGCTGGCGCTGGCGGGTGGCGGGCTTGCCGGCGAATTGCTGTTCCGCCCGCAGGACATGCACCAGCGGATCGAAGCGCATCTCGACGCGACCGCCGCGCGGCTGGCGCAGGCGGTGACGGTGCGGCGCGGGCATCTCGATCTGGCGGCGGTGTTCGATCCCGCCGGCACCTCGATCGAGGCGACCGCGACCGCATCGGGCATCCGGCGCGGCTCGCTGGTGATCGGCCGCACCGCGATCCATGCGGCGCTTCGCGGCGGCAGCGGCGAGATCCGCGCGTCGATCGCGGGATCGCGCGGGCGTGCGTTCGACATCCAGAGCGTGATCGCAGTGACGCCCGACCGCTATTCGGTGGCGGCGCAGGGCACGCTCGACCGCCGCCCGCTCGCCCTGGTCGGCCCGGCGGTGTTCACGCGCACCGAGGACGGCTGGCGGCTCGCGCCGGCCAAGCTCAGCTTCGCGGGCGGCACCGCCGATCTGTCGGGCAGCTTCACCGGCACCGCCAGCGCGATCGACGCGACGCTGACCAAGATGCCGCTGGCGGTGCTCGACATCGGCTATCCGGGGCTTGGCCTCGGCGGTGAGGCCTCTGGCAAGCTCGCGTTCGTCCAGTCGCGCGGCGCGCCGCCGACGGGGAAGATCAACATGACCGTGCGCGGCCTCACCCGCTCCGGTCTGGTGCTATCGTCGCGGCCGGTCGATGTCGGCGTGGCCGGTATCCTCGAACCCGGCAAGATCGCGGCGCGCGCGGTGGCGGCGAGCGGGGGCAAGACGGTCGGGCGCGCGCAGATGTTGCTGACGCTGGCGCCGGGCGCCGATCTCGCCGCGCGCGTCGCGCATGCGCCGCTGTTCGCGCAGCTCCGCTATGACGGGCCGGCGGATACGGTGTGGCGGCTGACCGGAATCGAACTGTTCGACCTGAGCGGCCCGGTTGCGATCGGCGCCGACGTTGGTGGCACGCTCGACAATCCGCGCATCAGCGGCGTGATGCAGGCCAAGGGCGCCAAGCTCGAAAGCGCGACCACCGGCACGGTGCTGACCAATGTCGTCGCGAGCGGGCGGTTCGGCGGATCGCGGCTGGTGCTCGACCGGCTCGCGGCGGACGCCGGCAAGGGCGGGCGCGTGACCGGATCGGGCAGTTTCGATCTCGCCGCCGCCAACGGCTTCGGCATCGACCTGTCGGTGCAGGCGCAGAACGCGTTGCTGATCAACCGCGACGACATCGCCGCGACCGCGACGGGGCCGCTCACCTTCAAGTCGGACGGCGCGGGCGGCACGATCGCGGGCAAGGTGACGCTGACCAAGAGCCGTTACCGGCTGGGCCAAGCGACCGCGACCAGCGCGGTGCCGCAGCTCAACATCCGCGAGATCAACCTGCCCGGCGGCGGCGAGGAAGACGATCGCCCGCGCAAACCGTGGAAGCTCGCCGTCCACGCGCATGCCGCCAACAACCTGCTGGTGACCGGGCTTGGCCTGCGCAGCGAATGGTCCGCCGATCTCGACATCGGCGGCGCGCCCGACAACCCCGCGATCACCGGCCGCGCCGATCTGGTGCGCGGCGATTTCCAGTTCGCGGGGCGCGAGTTCCAGCTCGATCGCGGCAAGATCCTGTTCCAGGGCGAGGTGCCCGCCAATCCCGCGCTCGACATCGCCGCCAACGCCGATTCCACGGGCTTGTCGGCGACGATCCGCGTGACCGGGCCGGCGCTCAAGCCCGAAATCTCGTTCACCAGCACGCCAGCGCTGCCCGAGGACGAACTGCTCTCGCGGCTGCTGTTCGGCACCTCGATCACCAACCTCTCCGCACCCGAGGCGCTGCAACTGGCGTCGGCAGTGGCGGCCTTGCAGAACGGCAAGGGCGGGCTCGACCCGATCAACGCGGTGCGGCGCGTGGCGGGATTGGATCGTCTGCGCATCCTCCCCGCCGATCCGCAGACCGGGGCCGGCACCTCGGTCGCGGCGGGGAAATATGTGACGCGCAAGCTGTTCGCGGAGATCATCACCGACGGGCAGGGCTATTCGGCGACTCAGGTCGAGTTCCAGGTGACTCGCTGGCTGTCGGTGCTCTCGACGATCTCGACTTTGGGGCGGCAAAGCGCCAACGTGCGGGTTTCCAAGGATTATTGATCTCGCACCACCCCGTTCGCCCTGAGCTTGTCGAAGGGCGTGTCACACGCGCCAGCGTTTGGGGCACGTGCTTCGACAGGCTCAGCACGAACGTGGCACGTAAACCATTTATATTTCAGTGTTTCCCCGGAGTTCCCCATGCGTCTGTACCTCGCCGCCGCCCTGCTCGCATCCGCCGCCACCCCCGCGCTGGCCGCGCCGGTGCGCAGCTACGCCGATCTCGCACTCTCGCCGCGTGGTGACCGCATCGCCAGTATCGACTCGGTCGGCGCCCCGCATGGCGTCATCACCGTGCGCGCCGCCAACGGGCAGGTGGTGCGGACGCTCGATCCCTGCGCGACCTGCACCTATTCGGACGTGACGTTCGCGCCCGACGGCCGATTGGCGTGGCTGGCGCGCGACAAGAAGGCGGGGATCGTCACGTTGGGCGTCGAGGACGGCAAGGCGACCCGCACCGTCGCGACGATCGCGGGCGTCGCCGAGACGCCGCGCTTCTCGCCCGATGGCACGCGCATCGCGCTGCTCGTCACGATCGGCGCGGCCAAGGAGATCGGCGCGAACCAGGCCGGGGTGCGGCAGGTCGGCGAGATCGGCGAGACCAGCGACGAGCAGCGCATCGCGGTGTTCGACCTGAGCGGCGCGCCGGTCGCGGCGGCGGCGGTGAAGCCGCTCTCGCCGGCCGGCCGCTACGTCTACGAATATGACTGGACGCCCGACGGCACCGGTTTCGTGGTGACCAGCGCGCTCGGCAATGGCGACAACAATTGGTGGGTGGCGACGCTCGACCGGATCGATGCGACCACCGGCGCGGTCCGCACCATCGCCAAGCCGACGACTCAGATCAATGTCCCGCGCGTGTCGCCCGATGGCCGTGAGGTCGCCTATATCGGCGGATTGATGAGCGACTTCGGCTCGGTCGGCGGCGACGTGTGGAGCGTACCGCTTGCCGGGGGCACCCCGCGCAACCTGACCGCGAACGCGAAGTTCACCGCCACCTCGATCGCGTGGACGCGCGCGGGCGTGCAGGGCACCGCGCTCCGCGGCGGCGACCTCGGTCTGCTGTCGGTGGGCGCGCGCGCCGCGCTCGGCTGGCACCGCCCGGCGAGCTTCGGCGCGGGCGACGGGCATGTCGCCTACAGCGCCGATGGCAGCCGGGTCGCGATGGTGGTGCAGGATTTCACGCATGCGCCGGCGATCTATGCCGGGCCGGTCGCCGCGCCGGTGCCGATCACGCACGATAACGATTCCGCGCCCGCGCTCGCCGCCGCGCGCAGCATCACCTGGAAGAACGACGGGTTCGACGTGCAGGGCTGGCTGCTTGCGCCGCTCGGCGCCGACCCGGCCAGGAAGGCGCCGATGGTGACGATCGTCCACGGCGGCCCGGCGGCGGCGAACGTGCCGTCCTACCTCACGCCCGACAGCACGAGCGGCACGTTGCTCGCCGCCGGTTACTACATCTTCCTGCCCAATCCGCGCGGCAGCTATGGCCAGGGCGAGGCGTTCACCGCCGCCAACAAGCGCGACTTCGGTGGCGGCGACCTGCGTGACATCCTGACCGGGATCGACGCGGCCGAGAAGGCCGCGCCAATCAACGACGCGCGGCTCGGGCTGACCGGCGGCTCCTATGGCGGGTTCATGTCGATGTGGGCGAACACCCAGACCAACCGCTTCAAGGCGATCGTCGCGGGCGCGGGGCTGTCGAACTGGGTGAGCTATTACGGCACCAACGGCATCGACCAGTGGATGCTGCCGTTCTTCGGCAAGACCCTGTACGACGATTACAAGGCATATGAGGCGGCCTCGGCGATCTACTTCATCAAGGCCGCCAAGACCCCCACCTTCATCTGGGCGGGCGAGCGCGACATCGAGGTGCCGCCGACGCAATCGACCGAATATTGGCACGCGCTCAAGGATCTGGGCGTGCCGACCAGCCTGGTGATCTACCCGGACGAGGGGCATGGCGTGCGGTTGCCGACGCATATGAAGGATCTGCGCGCGCGGACGGTGGCGTGGTTTGACAAATATTTGAAGTAGGGCGCTCCCCCTGCTCCCGTTCGTGCTGAGCCTGTCCGCAGGCGGTGGCGTTTGCGGCACGTGCTTCGACTGCGCTTGTGTGTTGGAAATGTGCATAATGGCGATTGCCGGGACGGGGTGGCCACCCCGTCCCGGCGGCGGATGTGAGGCCGTTCGACTTGGCGATCTTGCAAGATCGTTGCTGAGCAGGGCCGCATCCGTCTTCCCAAACCCCGAACAGTTGCTTGGGGCCATTACGGACCCCGCATCACAAGCTTGGGAGACCGGATCATGCCACAGCCCGACCTGTTTGTCGGCATCGATGTTGCCAAAAACGAATTGGTTGTCCGTCTTCATCCTCTCGGTGAGGAATGGCGTTTTGCGAACGACAAGGCGGGGTTGAAGGCGCTCGAACACCGCCTCAAGGCGTTTGCCGCCCGATATCATCTCCTCATCGGCTTCGAGGCGACGGGTGGCTACGAGCGCAAGCTTGCCGCGCTGCTCGACCGCCTCGGGCTGACCGCGTATCTGCTCGATCCCGCCCGGGTGCGCAACTTCGCCCGCGCCGAGCGGCAGTTAGCGAAAACCGACCCGCTGGATGCCGCCGTGATCGCGCGTTGCCTCGCCGCGCTCCATCCCGAACTCACCCCATATCGGCACGATCCTCAGGCAGCACGCCTTGCCGAGCATGTCCGCATGCGCGATCTCGCCGTCGCCCAGCGCATCCAGCTCGGCAATCAGTTCGAGACCCTCGACGATCCTGCCATGCGCCGCCTCGTCAAAGCCCAGGTCGGCAAACTCAAAGCGCTCGCCCTGCGGATCGAAAAGGCCATCGCCGCCCTCATCGCCGCAAGCCCCGATCTGGCGACACGCGAACGCCTGATGCGCTCCGCACCCGGTATCGGCCCGATCGTGGCGGCATGCCTGCTCGCGCACATGCCAGAGCTCGGCGCGCTCTCCAGCCGACAAGCCGCAGCCCTCGTCGGCGTCGCCCCCTTCGACCGGCAAAGCGGCGCCACCCGAAAACCCGGACGGTGCGCCGGCGGAAGACCCGCTGTACGCAGGTGCCTCTACCTCGCCGCTCTCGCTATCGCACGCTCCAAAAAAGGCCCCCTCGCACAAACCTGCCAGCGCCTCCGCGACAACGGCAAACCCGCCAAGGTCGCCCTCGTCGCAACCATGCGAAAACTCATCATCACACTCAATGCCATGCTCAAATCACAGCAAACATACCGGCATGCATGAACACAGTTGCTCAGCACGAACGGGTTTTGGGTGGGTACGCGCCCTCTCCCAAACCGTTCGTGTCGAGCCCTTCGGCTGGCTGGCAGGCCAGCCGCTCAGGATGAACTTCGGCCCTTCAGGCAGAAGTCGAGACACCTGCGTTGGGGTCTGCCCCTCGACTTCGCTCGGGGCGAACGGTTGGGGGGGGAAGGTTGCGCGCCACCCCCTGCCCCCCGAACGGAGCGCGCGTTACGCCGCCCGGTCCAGCCGCCGCCCGAACGCGACGAAGAGGTAGATCAGCGGCGGCACCAGCACCGCCGAGAGCAAGACCTTGACGATCATCTGCCCGAGCAGCAGCTCGCCGATCGGGAAGACGCCGAGGAAGGCGATCGTCACGAACAGAAGCGTATCGACGATCTGGCTGAGGATGCTGGCCACGCCGGCGCGCAGCCACAGCAATTTGCCGCCCTCGCGGCCTTTCAGCATCGAGAACACCGTCACGTTGAGCGTCTGCGAGATGCCGTAGGAGACGATCCCGCCGAGCCAGATGCGCGGGGTGCCGCCCATCATCATCGCGAACGCCGCCTGCCGGTCGGGCGTCATATCGGGCGAGGCGGGCAGCGCCAGCACCAGCAGCGACAGCAGCACCGAGGTGACGAGCGGCACGAAGCCGAAGCGCACCAGCCGGTTGGCGGTGGCGCCGCCGTGGAGTTCGGCAACCGCGCTGGAGGTGATGACGAGCAGCAGGAACGCGGCGATCCCCGCCTCGATCGCGAGCGGGCCGAGCCCGATCATCGGCCCGAGCGCGGAAATCGGCCCGAGCGAGACCTGTTTGTTGCCGAGCACGCCCGCGATGCAGACCATGCCACCGTAGAAGATCGACAGGAAGAAGAGCGAGCGCGGGATCGCGAGGGGCGGCTTTTGCATCCGCTGTACGCTACCGTGTTTCGGGCGCGCGTCAAACCGCCCGTCGCCCCGGCGGAGGCCGGGGCCGCCGGGTAACTTGGCGGGCCGGCTGCCCCGAACACAGCGGCCCCGGCCCCTTCGGCCGGCTGGCAAGCCAGCCGCTCAGGACAGGCTCCGCCGGGGCGACGATAGACTCGCATGGCCCACAGCGCCTAAAGCGCCGCGATGAATCACATCTCCGACCGCCGCACCTTCGCGATCATTTCACACCCTGACGCCGGCAAGACCACGCTCACCGAGAAACTGCTGCTGTTCGGCGGCGCGATCCACCTCGCCGGCGAGGTCAAGGCGCGCGGCGCGGCGCGGCGGGCGCGATCGGACTGGATGAAGATCGAGCAGCAGCGCGGCATCTCGGTGACGTCGTCGGTGATGACGTTCGAACGGCAGTTCGACGGGATCGGGGGCGTGACCTTCAACCTGCTCGACACGCCGGGCCACGAGGATTTCAGCGAGGACACCTATCGCACGCTGACCGCGGTCGATTCGGCGGTGATGGTGATCGACGTCGCCAAGGGCATCGAGAGCCAGACGCGCAAATTGTTCGAGGTGTGCCGGCTTCGCAACGTGCCGATCATCACCTTCGTCAACAAGGTCGATCGCGAGGGGCGCGAGGTGTTCGCGATTCTCGACGAGGTCGCGGAAATGCTCCAGCTCGACGTGACGCCAATGACGTGGCCGATGGGGACCGGCAGCGATTTCGAGGGGATTTTCGATCTTGCCACCAACCGGCTGCTGCTGCCCGAGGGGCCGAGCCGCGAGTTCCAGGGCAAAGTGATCCAGACCACCGGCGTCGATGATCCGCAACTCGACGCGATCATCTCGGCACGCAATCTCGCCAAGGTGCGCGAAGAGGTCGAACTGGCGCAGGTCGGCTATCCCGAATTCGACGCCGAGGCGTATCGGCGCGGCGACATGACGCCGGTCTATTTCGGCTCGGCGCTGAAGGAGTTCGGGGTCGATTCGCTGATCGAGGCGCTCGCGGCGTTCGCGCCGCCGCCGCGCGCGCAGCCGGCCGAGCCGGCCGCGGTCGAGCCGACCCGCGACGAGGTGACCGGGTTCGTGTTCAAGGTGCAGGCCAATATGGACCCCAACCACCGCGACCGGATCGCCTTCATGCGGCTGTGTTCGGGGACGTTCAAACGCGGCATGAAGCTGACGCCGACGGGCCATGGCAAGCCGATCGCGATCCATTCGCCGATCCTGTTCTTCGCGCAGCAGCGCGAACTGGCCGACGAGGCGTATCCGGGCGACATCATCGGCATCCCCAACCACGGCACGCTTCGGGTGGGCGATACGCTGAGCGAGCGCGCCGACGTGCGCTTCACCGGGCTGCCCAATTTCGCGCCCGAAATCCTGCGCCGCGTCGCGCTCAAAGACCCGACCAAGACCAAGCAGTTGCGCAAGGCGCTCGACGACATGGCCGAGGAGGGCGTGACTCAGGTGTTCTATCCCGAGATCGGCTCGAACTGGATCATCGGCGTGGTCGGGCAGCTCCAGTTGGAAGTGCTGCTGTCGCGGCTCGATGCCGAGTACAAGGTCGCGGCGGGGCTGGAGATGGCACCGTTCGAGACCGCGCGCTGGGTCTCGGCGGACGATCCGGCGGACTTGAAGGCGTTCACCGATCTCAACCGCAGCGCGATGGCCAAGGACCGTGACGGCAACCCGGTGTTCCTCGCCAAATCGGCATGGGAGGTCGGCTATATCGCCGATCGCTATGCCAAGGTGAAATTCGCGGCGACGCGCGAGCGGTAGGACCGGCTGCGTCTCCCCCGCGCGGTGGTGTTGGGGCACGCACTTCGACAGGCTCAGTGCGAACGGGGTTGGTGTGGTGAACCGTCTTGCTGGTCGGCGCTGATCCCCTCTCCCGCACGCAATCCCCTCACCCGGTCGTGCTGAGCCTGTCGAAGCACGTGCCTCGCGCGGTGGTGGTTGGGGCGCGCACTTCGACGGGCTCGGTGCGAACGGGGTTGGGAGACGCGCGCCTCAGCCGACGGCGGCGTCCTCGGCGAGCGCATCGGCGAGCGAGTCGCGGAGTGCGCGCACCGCCTCCATCGTCGCGGCGCTGGCGGGGGCGCGTTTGCGTTCGTCGGCGAGGAGGGTCTGGACGCCGCGGATCGTATAGCCTTGCTGGTTGAGCAGGTCGTTGATCCGCTGCACCAGCGCGACGTCTTCGGGGCGATAATAGCGGCGATTGCCGGCGCGTTGCAGCGGGCGGAGCTGGGGAAAGCGAGTCTCCCAATAGCGCAGGATGTGCTGCGGCAGGCCGGTCTCGCGCGAGAGTTCGCCGATCGTGCGGAACGCACCCGCCGCCTTCCCGCCGGCGGGGCCTGCGCCGGAAGCTGGTTCGTCTGCCGTGATGTCACCCGCCACCGTCTCCGACGGATCGGGAGGCACCATCATCCGGCTTCCACGATACGATCGCGCATCATCTGGCTGGCGCGGAAGGTGAGGACGCGGCGCGGCGCGATCGGCACTTCCACCCCGGTCTTGGGGTTGCGCCCGACGCGCTCGCCCTTGTCGCGCAGCACGAAGGTGCCGAAGCCCGAGATCTTGACGTTCTCGCCATTGGACAGCGCCTCGCACATATGTTCGAGAATCTGTTCGACGAGCTTGCCCGAATCGGCGCGCGACAGCCCGACTTGGTGGTGCAGCGCTTCCGACAGATCAGCACGAGTCAGTGTTCCGGCAGTCATAGCGTTTCCCTCCCCCTTTCCCCAAAGGTCAGGCCTGCGTAACACGACGCGGAAACCGCCGAAAGAGGCTTAGCTATTCTGCCGTAACGATCTTTTGGGGCAAAATGGTACTGACAACGTGGTCAACAACCGATCGGCCCCGTGCGATCACCCTAAAAGCGCACCACTGCGGCGCCCCAGGTGAAGCCGCCGCCCATCGCTTCGAGCACGATCAGGTCGCCGCGCCTGATCCGCCCGTCGCGCACCGCCGTATCGAGCGCGAGCGGCACCGAGGCGGCGGAGGTGTTGGCGTGTTGATCGACCGTGACGATCACCTTGTCGGGCGAGAGTCCGAGCTTCTTCGCGGTGGCATCGAGGATGCGGGCATTGGCCTGGTGCGGCACCAGCCAGTCGATCGCGCTCGCATCAAGCCCGACGACCGCCATCGTCTCGGTGAGGACCGAGGCGAGATTGACGACGGCGTGGCGGAACACCTCGCGGCCCTTCATACGCAGCTTGCCGACGGTGCCGGTGGTGGAGGGACCGCCATCGACGTAGAGCATGCCATTGTGGCGGCCATCGGC